>JAPLDE010000132.1 GCA_026391855.1 Bacteroidota bacterium
ACATTACTGGTTTGAAAAGGGGTCCAACTGGTAAAAATGTGAAAAATATTATTCCAGTCTAAAATCGAATACTCATAAGGGGGTACCCCGCCCTGGGGGTTAAAAGTAATTTCACCGCTCCCGTCTCCAAAACAGGGATGAACAGGACTTGTAGTGGTGCTACCCTTCTCAATGGCCGTATAAACTAAATGAAAATTCCAGAAATAATTGCCTCCGTCGTCCAATGACCGTACAGCTGTATCAGGGACGTTCTGAGGATTAGCTGAGTGTATATAAAGCAGTTCTATGTAATCCAGGGTCAGTACTGAATCAGAATTAAAGTAAGCCGGGGTATTGGCTGAGGTTGAACGGATGAGGGTATGCCCGCAATAGATATTCCCCAGCAAATAAAACTGATTTTGCAGGTGCTGGACACTGTCATGTTGCAAAGTAAGGACGTTGCGGTGGGTTTCAATGGGATAAGACCAGGAAATCAAATACCCGTAACATTCCTGAAAATGTCTGTAAAGTGAAATATTATAAAAAGAATTCGATCCGTCCAAAATCCACCCATCGCACCAGAAGGTAGCATGCTGGAAAAAATTGAGGGTCCCAAAGATTTTTCCTTCCCTGTGAAAGACCAGATTATCCGTTACCTGGCAATGGTTTCCATGTAATTCACCATTATCAAGGTTCCCAAAATAACTGAAATAGGGATAAAAACAATAACCATGTATGGGATGGGTTGAAAACAACAGGTCATAAAAAACATTATAATTTCCGTACACCCTGCCCTGTACATAAATATCTACAACATTGAACGTATTATTATCCACATTTCTGTTTGTCGGAGGAAGGGAATAGTTACCGATATCCCCGTCGCCTTCTATCGTAACATTATGGAAATCATTGTTATTACCGTTGATCCTGCCGTATTGATAGAACAAGGCGTCATGAAAAATGGTAGAATCCCCAATAATCTCACCGTTTCCATGAAAAGTAACATCATGGATCGTGTCAATCTGAACCTGGAGAAGACCATTTGACTCAAAAACAATATTATCATATCGTAAATCATCACCGGCATGCATGGTTGATAAAGGTTCCTGTCCGATTCCCAGAAAATCGATCAATGAACTCCCTCCGGTAATAATTAGAAGGCTATGCAGGTCATTATTGGCATTCCAGCTCAGATATGGAGTATTATTGCTGTATTTGACCGTCCATTCGGTGTTTCCCAGGTTGATTTCCCTTGGATTGGACAAATCTGAAGGGACAGAAATGAATTTTCCGCATTTTATACCATTACTTGACGTGAGTAGAGTGCCTTTATCAAAGGAAATGTCATTATCAATGTTGAAGTAGTCTTGAAGTGTCCAGACTCCATTCCCGTTGAATGTCACGCTTTTAATTACGTTCTGTATTCCCCCTGACTTAATATATTCATTCGCATCATCGGAGATGAAACTCGTGGTCCCATTATAGTTATTCAGATTCATATTCGAAGCATATTCCAGCGATCCGCTGATGGTTAGCGGACAACCAAAGTCAAATAATGTTCCGTTAGGGACGTTTTGCCAGACCATATCATGGCAATAAATGTTTGCATTATTTACTCTAACTTCCTGATTAATAGCGCTAAACGATTGATCGTTAAAAATCACATTATCATTTTGTGTTACAACATTTGTCCCCCCAACACCAACTCCACCCGATGTTAGCGACCAATGAGCCCCCTGATGCCAATACCCGCTTCCTCCTACCCAATAATAGGTGGTAGCCTTTGATAGTGAAGGAATTAAGATAAAAAGAAGGAAGATTATTAAACCTATCCACCTTTTCTGCACTAAAAACCCATTCATATCCGGACAATCATATAATTTGTGTGAATCAGGCGTTAAGGTAATGATATTTTTACATATCGATGACCATCTTTGGTATTTATTTGCTACACATTGATATTCAGTAGATTATGTTACAATGGATCATTAATCCATCTTTTATCAGGGATTATTGGTCCCATTCACATCGCCGGTACAGATTCCCTTTAGAGTGAAAACACCATTTCCCGACGGAAGCAGAGTGATCAGCGGGTCCTCAAAGATCCAGTCGCCCACCGGAAAGGAAGTAATCAAACCCACAAACCTCCTCATCGTTGATAAGGCGTCATTTGCATTCGCTTTGCCACTTCCATCCACATCGGCAGCAATTAACCGGATTCCTGTCAGGGTATCCATGCCGACAATCCATGCCGACAAAGTGCTTGCAGATGATCAGGGCGTCAAGTGAATTGAGCCCGCCTATCGGTTTTGAGCATTTTATTCCGATATGGTATTCCCCCGGCATAGTGGTAAAGCTAAACTCCCCGTTTACATTGGTGAGCGTGGAATCCAGCAGGGTATTATCCACGGTTTTAAGATACACGGTAAGGCTGTCCAAAGGTGTTGAAAAACTATTATTATAAACCAATATGCCCTGTAAACTACTCAATATTTGATTGTTAACGACAATGGTATCTGTTTGTGAACAACCCTGGTCATTTGTCACACTTACCCAATAAATACCGGCAATATCAACCGAAAGAGTCTGATCAGTACTTCCATCCGACCAAAGAAATGAACATCCCGGATTCCCTGCATTAAGCAAAATTGTCTGACCCTGATAAATAAGTGTGGTGTCGCTGCCCAGAAATACCACTGGCAGGGGAAATATGGAGAAATTGATGGTATCAGCACAACCCCTTGAGTCCAATACCACGGTCGAATAGTCGCCCGGACTCAAGCCCTGTATGGTATTTGAAGGCCCTGTATATAGCTGAATTCCGGCATTATTGAAGAACCAATAGTTAACATAAGTATCCGATCCTCCGGTCACATTAATCACGACTTTAAAATGCATAGTATCAGCACAATTGTTGGTAGAACTGGTAACGGCAGTCATCACTATGGGAGTGGGTTCAATGATTTCAAAAGGACCAAAAACACGTTCACACAAGACACTGTCCCTCACCTGGATAAAATACATCCCGGTGTCCAGTCCGGGAAAAAAGGTGACGGTATCATAAATTCCATTGTTTAAGGCATATAATAACGGTCCCGTCCCTCCCTGTCCCTGAACACTTATCTCCCCATCTTTATAGCGATAACAGGAGACATGAGTAATGTTGGTATCGGTTAAAACAATATCCGGCGGGCTTCCAACCTGGACATACGTGGTAAAAAGACAGCCAAATTGATCTACGATCCTGACAGGATAATTAACAGCATAAAGACCTGGTAATGAATTGAATATATTGTTGGTTTGAAAAGGGGTCCAACTGGTAAAAATGTGAAAAATATTATTCCAGTCTAAAATCGAATACTCATAAGGGGGTACCCCGCCCTGGGGGTTAAAAGTAATTTCACCGCT
>JAPLDE010000227.1 GCA_026391855.1 Bacteroidota bacterium
ACAATGGAGGGTGACCATTCGAAAGTACTCCATAAATATTGAATTCCGCCTGTGGCGTTGAGTTGGATCGAATCTCCCTTACATATTGTAGTTTCCGGGGTCAGGATGCGGGTGATACTGTGGTTAAAGAGATGGACATTGATGGTAAACTGTGCCGTATCCTGGCAGGAATGCTGGTCGGTACCGGTAACCGTGTAAACAATATTCTGAGTAGGTGAGGCGGTAACGGGGTTCCCGCTGACAGCGGATAAAAAGGTGGAGGGAAACCATTGATAATTTACAGCTCCTAAAGCTTCAATACTGATCGAATCACCCTTGCAAATAGTTGTATCAGAAGGAGTTATATGAATATCCGGGAGGGGGTAAACACTGACATCTACTGATCTTGTCACCGTACAGGCAGAAGTTAAAATATTGACGGAATAGGTCGTATTAACGTTCGGGAAAACGACCGGGTCAGCACTGTCAGGGTTTATCATATTGATGGTTGGAAACCAGGCATAGGATATTCCTCCGGAAGCGTGAAGGGAGATACTGTCGTTTTTACAGATAGCCGTATCTGCTGAAATGATGGTATTATAATACACAACGGAAACCAGGACCGTTTTAACGACTGAGTCATTACATCCGCTAATGGTTACTGTATAAAGTGTTGTAGTATCCGGAAAGACAGTTGGGTTTGGAATGTTTGGGTTGCTGAGGCTGGATACCGGGGTCCAATGAAAAGTAGTACCACCTGAAGCTATCAGGATAATACTGTCTCCCGGGCACATGGAAGTGTCAGGAGAAATAGTAGCCGTAGCAACACAGGAGCAGCTTGGGCATTGGTTATCCGGTGTATACCGCCATAAGGCATTGATGCAATTTGCGGCGTCTCCTCCGCCAAACAGCCAGAGGTTTCCGCTAAGGTCTGTCCAGGAGCAGGAACCGCTTAAGGCTCCCGGCCGGTTACCCGGTGCGGGTACGTTAATAGTTCCCTGGACGGCGGGAGAATTATTTGTCAGACTTCCTTTAACAAAGGTCCAGTAATTCAGGGTTGGATCAAAACACCAAAGATCCGCTAAATGAGTCATTCCATAAGAACCGGTACCGAGTCCGCCGAACAGATAAAAAATATCGCACTGGCTTTTCCAGCAGGCAGTATTCTCGTAACGGCAGGCCGGAAAATGATTATCAGAGGGTGTACAAAGCCCCAGGCAGGAACCCGGGTCATTCAGTAGGTCGGTACCGGAAATCCAGGTCCAGTCAAGCGTCTGCGGATCAAACTTCCACAGGTCATTAAATACATTGTTATATTGATCACCACCGCCAAAGAGCCAGAAATTTCCAAAAGCATCTTTCCAGTGTTGGTAAGCCCACCGGGCCCCGGGTGTGTTTTGGGGAGCAGGAATAAAGGGTATTCCGTACACACCGTTCTGGTTCATCATATTGCTCCCTTTCATCCAGGCCCACTGGTTGGTATTCGGATCATATTTCCAGAGGTCATTGAATTTATTGCCGCCGGATGCCTCTCCTCCGAAAAACCAAAAGTTTCCTTCCGCATCTATCCATCCGCAGGTTACTTCTCTTCTTGCCGGAGGGTTATTGGCGGAGTTTTCAACAGTAATGGTACCATAACAACCAGGGTCATCACTGAATTGAGGTCCCTTCATCCAGGTCCATTCATTGGTGGCAATAT
>JAPLDE010000192.1 GCA_026391855.1 Bacteroidota bacterium
AACTGTATTACGGCACGGGTGATCTGGTAAAACTGCAGCAATTTGCACTGGAAAGCGGCCAGCCTGATCTGAACCTGGAGAAACTACAACGGATACAGCACTTTGCCGAGGCCGACGTATGCCGTCGCCGCGTCCTGATCTCCTATTTCGGAGAACCTTTTACGGAAGACTGCGGCAACTGCGACGTTTGTCATACACCCCGCCGTCATTTCGATGGTACCACCCTAACTCAGAAGGCGGTTTCTGCCTTGCTGAGGCTGGGAGAGAAATGCGGCTCACAGGTGCTGATCGATGTGCTGAGAGGCAGCCGCAGACACGACATCCTTGAAAAGGGTTATCACAAGATCAGGAGCTACGGCTGCGGTGCCGACCTGAGTTATCCCGAATGGCAGACTTACCTGCTTCAATTGCTCAACCTGGGGGTGTTTGAAATTGCCTACGACGAAGGCTTCTCTCTGAAAGTGACTGATTACGGGAAAGATATCGTCTACGGAAGAGTGAAAATTCAACTGGTTAAGCAGGAAGCCCTCCCGGCTTATTTACCCAAGCGGTTGAAAAAGAAGTTTTCCGGCTACCAGGATGAAGAAATGCAATCAGAGGAAGAGATCTTGCGTGAGCTGTTGAGAAAGACCAGGAAAAGGCTGGCCAGGAAGGAAGGTGTACCGGGTTATATGATCTTTAATGATGTGACCCTTGAAGACCTGATCCTGAAAAGGCCCTCCACCCCGGAGGAGCTGAACCATATCCGCGGGATCAGCGTGCATAAGGCGGAAAAATACGGGACCCGGATACTGGATGCCCTGGAAGGGATCATCCCGCCACCGGCCAGGGTGAAAGGTCAGACTTACCAGGACACCCTAGCCCTGTACCAACAGGGACTTGAAATTGAGGAGATCGCCCGGCAGAGAGGCAGACATGTGAATACCATCTTCGATCACCTGGAACACCTCATCAACACCGGCGAACCGATTGATATCAGCCGCCTGGTAAGCCCTGAACAAATGAAAAAGATCGAACAGGCCTATAAAGCGCTGAACCATGAAGAGACACTAAAGGAGTACTTCGACTATCTGAATGAAGAAGTCCCCTACCCATTGCTACGGCTGGGCCTGGCAAAGCTGGGGAGGAGGGTTTACCGGTGAAGCGGGATGGCCTGGATGGTCGTCAGTCGGTATGATTGATGCACGAAAAGAAGTGTACCGGTGAACCGGTGGACCGATGTACCAGTATACCGGTCTACCAGTGTATCAGTTCCGGTAAACATTTTTCAGGACGAGTTGATCATAGTACTGAAACGCTTAGCAAACTTTTAGCTATTATAAAAAACGACCCGGTTTTGCCGGGCCGTTTTGAATGTTTTCACAACGGAAAAATCCTTATTGTGATTAGCTTTCAAATTGTATTGCAAATATAAAGATGTTTTTTTAAATTTGTCAAATAAAGTTTCAGATTTATGAAAAAAATTCTTGGTCTTGATATTGGCGTTGCCTCTATAGGATGGGCATTTATTGAATTAAATGAAGACAATCAGAATAATAGTATTCTGGGTATGGGTTCAAGGATCATTCCTCTTTCGGCGGATGAAAACAATGAATTTACCAGGGGGAATGAACAAACGACTAACGCTAACCGAAGAATGAAACGAGGGGCAAGAAGAAACCTTCAGCGTTACAAACTTAGAAAGGATTTTCTTCGAAAAGCTTTATCCGGCGCAGGGTTGGATCCTTCTCCCGAGCTTTTTCACCTTGATGCTTTACGACTTTATGGATTAAGGGCCAGGGCTTTAACTGAACAGATTTCCCTTGAAGAGTTAGGACGGCTCTTTTATATGCTGAATCAGAAAAGAGGATATAAAAGCAACCGAAAAGCAAACAACGAAGAAGAACAATCTGAGGCTAAGCCGGAAAAGAGTAGAGTTGAGGAAGAATCATCAGAAGAAAAGCCATCAAAACCCCGTAAAAAAGGGTACCTCGATTTAATCGCCGATCGTGAGGAGATGCTCAAAATAGAGAATATTACCATCGGACAATTCTTTTTCAGAGAATTACAGCATGATCTTCATTTTATGGTCAAGAATAAAATCTTCCTGAGGTCAAGTTATATTCATGAATTCGACCTGATTTGGTCTAAACAACAGGAGTTTTATCCAGAAGTACTTACAAATGAGCTATATAATAAAATCAGGAATCAGATTATTTACTTTCAACGGCCGTTAAAATCTCAAAAAGCCCTTGTTTCAGAATGTCGCTTTGAGAAACATCATAAATGCATTCCGAAAAGTTCTCCATTATTCCAGGTATTTAAAATCTGGCAGGATATCAATAACATCAAGATCATCAGCTACAAAGCATTTAAAAGCATCGAAACTGACGGCAGATTTGGGAAAGACCGTCAGCGTGACCTGACCCTGGAAGAAAAAGAGCGTTTGTTTAACAGGGTATCCGGTTGTGAAAAATTAGCCAAGAAAGATGCATTAGATCTATTAGGTTATAAGGCACAATATGATCACTATGGATGGAATATCAAGAAAGATCTTGATGGGAACCGTACTCTTTTTTCAATAAACAAAGTATTTAAAAAGTATGGAATTGAAAATCAGGAACTTCAAAAATTCGAATTGGAAACACAATCGTTATCAACCACGACGGCTGATACCGAAACAGGAGAGATCAGACCAGGCCTTGTCATTGATGCCTGTTTTGAGCAACAACCATTGTACATACTTTGGCATCTGTTATATTCTGTTGATGAACCTGCTGTTTTACATAAAACATTGATTGATAAGTACAAACTGAATGAATCACAGGCCAAAGCACTGGCAGCGCTCGATTTCAATAAAGCAGGTTATGGAGGGCTTAGTGCCAGGGCCATCAGAAAAATTCTGCCTTACCAGATGGAAGGAAAAATCTATGATAAAGCATGTTTAATGGCAGGATATAACCATTCCGACTCCATTACTAAAGAAGAAAATGAGGAACGCCTTCTTGATGAAAGACTGGAACTACTTAAAAAAGGTCATCTCCGCAATCCAGTAGTGGAAAAAATCCTGAACCATTCCATTAACCTGGTAAATGCCATTTTGGAAGACAAGACCTTCGGAAGGCCGGATGAAATCAGGGTTGAGTTGGCCAGGGAACTCACCCAGAATGCGGAACAACGAGAAAGGACATTTAAAAGAAATAATGAAGCTGACAGACGGCATAAGGAAATTGAGAAAAGGCTTCAGGAAGAAATCGGAATGACGAGAGTATCCAAAAATGATATCGAAAGATATAAATTATGGGAGGAATTTGGCCAGATGTCGCCTTACCAGCCTGCTGTTAATGGTGGGACTACGCAACCTATCAATCTTACTGAACTTTTCAACGGATCTTATGATGTCGATCATATCATTCCGAGAAGCAGGGTTTTTGATGACTCATTTCAGAATAAAGTGCTCTGCTCCAGAGGGATAAATCTTAAGAAGGGCCAAATGACTGCCTTTGATTTTATGAAAAACGAGGGGAAGGAAACTTGTCATTCTTATGTTGAACTGGTTACTCAGTTTTATAAAGCAGGTAAAATTACAAAGGCAAAATTTAACCGGTTAATGATGCCCTCAAAAGAAATTCCCGATGATTTTATTAACAGGCAACTCAATGAAACACAGTATATTGCAAAGGAAGTTAAATCAATTTTGACCGCTGTTTGCAGAAACGTTCATTCAACATCCGGCAGCGTAACCGATTATCAGCGCCATCATTGGGGGTATGACCAGATTACCCAGCAACTGAACTGGGAAAGGTTTGAGGCAGTTGGATTGGTGAATATGGAATTAGCTGAAAACGGACAGCGCACACCAAGAATCGAAGGCTGGAGTAAACGGGAGGACCAGAGACACCATGCTATTGATGCACTTGTGATCGCCTCGACACGTCAAAGTACCATACAGCGATTGAATAACCTGAACCAGCTTGTTGAAAACAAGGCTGATCAGAATACCCGTGACGCCTTAATTGAAAGTGATCTGTTAGGGGTGAAAGAATATGTGGAAGGTCAATGTCCTTTTACTGAAAATCAGGTACTTAAAGCTGTGGGAAATATCCTTGTTTCCTATAAATCGGGTAAACGGGTCGCCATTCAAAACAAAAACACCTATAAACACAAAAGCGGTGACAAACAAGTCCAAATAACACTGACACCAAGAGGTTACCTGCACAAAGAAACCATTTATGGGAAAATAAAAGAAAAGGAAAACATTAAGTTGTCAACCCGTTTTACCAGCCTGGACCGCGTAGTTATGGAGCAAGCACGTATGTATTTGACAACCAGGCTTGAAAAAGTAAATAAGGACCCTAAAAAGGCTTTTTCTGCAAAAGGGTTACTCGATATGGCTGCTGAACTGAAGCAAAAACCGGTACCAGGCATCACTTTAAATGAAGATAATATAGAAATCGCCTGCTTTAAAGATTCCTTTGTACTTAAGTATGCTTTAGGGTCAATAAAAGCGAAGGATGTACCATTCATCGTAGACCCGGTGATCCGGCGTATTATCCGGGAGCGTATTGATCTGAAGGGTGAAAAAGATGCATTTAAAGACCTGGAGAATGATCCGGTGTGGTTTAATAAAGAGAAAGGAATACAGATTAAAAGGGTAAGATTGAACACTGGCCTTACAGATCTGGTACCGCTGCATAAATCTGCAAACGGAAAAACATTTTCTGCCTCCTCTGTTATAACCGATGGAAATTCAGTCGATTACGTTTCAACCCGTAACAACCACCATATTGCCCTTTACCGAAACGCAGAAGGAAAAATGATGGAAAATGTGGTTACCTTTTGGGACGCTTTAAACCGTAAACGCTTTGGAATTCCCATTATCATTAAGAACCCGGTTTCTGTACTGGATTATGTCATTGAAAAAGGTATTGAGGATGAAGGATTAATTGAAAACCTACCGGCTCAGGATTGGCAGTTTATCACCTCCCTGCAACAAAATGAGATGTTTATTCATGGACTTACCACAGAAGAAATTGTAACATTACATGGTGATAATGAGTACAATACCTTGAGTAAACATTTATTCAGGGTTCAAAAAATTGCTTCAAAATATTATGTTCTTAGACTTCATCTTGAAACAAAGGTGGATGACGATTCGCTCCTTGGTCAAAAAACCGGGAAATTTTTGAGGGTTAAGAGTCTTGAAAAATTCAATTTTGTAAAAGTTAGGTTAGATAATTTAGGACATATCATACAAATCGGGGAAACATGATCAAGCGGACGCTTTACTTCGGCAACCCGGCCTACCTGGGCCTGACGGACAAACAGCTAACCGTTCGTTTACCGCAAGTAGAGCAAAACGCAGATCTTCCTGAATCCTTTAAAAAAGAAATCCAGGCAAAAATACCGGTGGAAGACATCGGCCTGGTTATCCTGGACCACAGGCAAATTACCCTGACCCACGGGCTGCTGAATGCCCTGGTGGAAAACAACAGCGCTGTAATTCACTGTAACAGTGAACATTTACCTATTGGGTTAGTTTTACCGCTGGAAGGGAACACAGTGCAGGCAGAGCGTTTCAGGGATCAGATTGGCGCCAGCGAACCGCTTAGGAAACAACTCTGGCAACAAACGGTACAGTGTAAGATCAGGAACCAGGCAGCGCTTCTCTCCCGCAATAATAAGAATTCCGGGCCCCTTCTTTCACTGGCTCAAAGGGTTAAGTCAGGAGATGCCACCAATTGCGAAGGGACTGCTGCCGTTTATTACTGGCAGCATTTGTTTTCACCGGCCATCGATTTTTACCGGAACCGGGAGGGTGATCCGCCCAATAACCTGCTGAATTACGGTTATGCTATCCTGCGGGCCATTGTTGCCCGGGGGCTGGTCGCTTCGGGATTATTGCCCACATTTGGTATCCATCATCGTAACCGCTATAATGCTTATGCCCTGGCCGATGACATCATGGAACCTTTCCGGCCCTTTGTCGATTCGGTTGTTCTTGAAATTACCGCTAAGGAAAAGGAATACAAGGAACTGACCAAAGACCTTAAGAAACAATTGCTCTGCATTCCAACCTTGGAGGTTGTTATTGAAAAGGAAAGAAGTCCGTTAATGGTGGGAATGCAACGGACAACTTCCTCCCTGGTTAAATGCTTTGAAGGAACATCGCGAAAGTTGCTGTACCCCGAATTCGATGAATGAGAATCAATGAATACCGTATTTTGTGGGTAATCGTGTTTTTTGATCTTCCCACCCTGACGAAAAAGGACCGAAAGGCCGCTTCAGGGTTCAGGAAGGACCTGCTTAAAGATGGGTTTACCATGTTTCAGCTTTCCATTTATGTAAGGCATTGCAACAGCCGTGAAAATTCGGTTGTCCACCTTCATCGGGTCAAATCCATGTTACCTAAAAAAGGACATGTCGTCATGATGGTAATCACCGACAAACAATTCGGTATGATGGAGATCTTTTATGGGAAGGAAGCCCTTCCCACTCCTGCTACCCCCCAGCAATTGGAATTATTCTGATCTCTAAAAATCTGATTTTCAAATAATAACACCACAATTCAATTATCGAATCCTTAATATTTGCTCCATTCGCCCTGAAGGGGCGAAATCTGAATAACCATGGGTACAACCCATGGAAAACATCAGCCCCTTCATTCACAGCCCGGAAGGGCTGAATATTGGCAACCTGAAAACGTATTCAACTAAAAGGTTCAGGATTCAAAAAAAGCCCACTCCCGGTACGGCAGGGTGGACTTTAGTCTCATTTTTGGGGGGTTATTGAAGCATCTTTCTCTACAGAATCATGCATTTTCGCATGATGTGGTGATTATCAATAACTCAAAGATACAATTTGAAAGCCAATCACAACTAATGGCAACTTGTAGGTGATTATCAATAACTCAAAGATACAATTTGAAAGCCAATCACAACCTTTGAAGAGTTCCGGCGGTAATGCGTGACGGTGATTATCAATAACTCAAAGATACAATTTGAAAGCCAATCACAACACCCATTCCTGCAGCAACATTTACAGTAGGGTGATTATCAATAACTCAAAGATACAATTTGAAAGCCAATCACAACCGGGAAGGAAATACCATCCTCCGTGATGTCGGTGATTATCAATAACTCAAAGATACAATTTGAAAGCCAATCACAACCTATGTCTTGATATAGACGTTTCCAAGCCTGGTGATTATCAATAACTCAAAGATACAATTTGAAAGCCAATCACAACCCAGTTGCCTGTGCTAAACGAACAGCATCAGGTGATTATCAATAACTCAAAGATACAATTTGAAAGCCAATCACAACGTGAACGCCCCTTTTTCAATCAAGTCACCAGGTGATTATCAATAACTCAAAGATACAATTTGAAAGCCAATCACAACGATAACTCAAAGATACAATTTGAAAGCCAATCACAACGCCGGAGGTGTTGGGAGAAACAAGGTTGTTGGTGATTATCAATAACTCAAAGATACAATTTGAAAGCCAATCACAACAACTGGATGATCAAGAAAAAGGAAATACCGGTGATTATCAATAACTCAAAGATACAATTTGAAAGCCAATCACAACGAAAAGAAAGAATTTAAAGACCGAATTATTGGTGATTATCAATAACTCAAAGATACAATTTGAAAGCCAATCACAACATGCAACGGTGGCGGCATCCTGAATGATGGGTGATTATCAATAACTCAAAGATACAATTTGAAAGCCAATCACAACAAA
>JAPLDE010000042.1:0-6199 GCA_026391855.1 Bacteroidota bacterium
CCCGGCCTTGCGAAAATAAAACCCCCCCCCTTTCGTTTGCAAACACAGTCAGGTTAACCTATGGTCAAAGCGGCAGTCGCGATATTCACTTTCTTTCTTTGTTTAGCCATCGTCCAGCTATCTCAGGCTCAAGTACATAGCGATCCTGATCTGGTACAGTTCTCCGGTGTTATCGTTTCTTCCGACAGTTTACAGCCTGTGCCTTTCTGCGATGTAATGATCAAAAACGCTCACAGGGGAACTGTTTCCGATTATAACGGTTATTTTTCCTTTGTTGCCAAGAAGAAAGATATCATCGAATTCTCGGCTATGGGTTTTAAGAAGGCTGTTTTTGTGATCCCCGACACCATTACGCGTGAACGGTATTCACTGATACAGGCCTTGACCTCCGATACTCTGATGTTGCTGGAAGCAGTGATTTTCCCCTGGCCCAGTGTGGAACAATTCAAACAGGCCTTCATTCATTTAAGCATCCCGGATGATGATTATGAACGCGCTCGTAAAAACCTGGCAATTAGCGTATTAAAAGAAAAAGCAGCTGTCATGCCCATGGACGGTTCGATGAATTACCGTAATTCCATTGACAAACAAACCGCCAAATTATATTATGCCGGACAACTTCCTCCCAATAACCTGTTAAATCCTTTTGCCTGGGCACAATTCATCAAGATGTGGCGGGAAGGAAAACTGAAACTGTACACCGATTGATCCTCACCTGACCCTATTATCCCAACTATTTTGAAGCGATTACTCCTCTTCTTTTTACTGACCATAGCAAGCTGCTGGATACAGGCGCAGGAAAAAGCGACTGTTACAGGGCGTGTGGTCGACGTAAACAGGAAACCCCTTCCGCTTGTAAACATTGCCCTGATGGGTTTACCGACCGGGACCGTAACCAATGACCAGGGCCGGTATGAGATGAAGGTAAGTCCCAATACCACTTATACCCTGGTATTTTCATTTATCGGGTACAAAACCGTTACAGAAAAGATCAACCTGAAACCAGGGGAGAAAAAAGAGATCAACCGCACCCTCATCATGTCCACTACCGAGCTTAATGGCCTGGATGTCAAGGATAACCGCATCAACAGGGGCAGTAACCTGATCAAAATAAACCCCAAAACCGCCACGCTGATTCCCAGTGTCAGCGGAGGCGGAGTGGAAGCCCTGGTAAAAACCATGCCCGGGGTAGCCTCTAACAATGAGCTGAGTTCTCAATATTCGGTGAGAGGGGGCAATTTCGATGAAAACCTGGTGTATGTCAACGACATAGAGATCTACCGGCCATTCCTTGTACGCAGCGGTCAACAGGAAGGCCTGAGTTTTCTCAACTCCGACCTGGTATCTTCCATACAGTTCTCTGCCGGTGGTTTTGATGCAAAATACGGCGAAAAGATGTCATCTGTGCTGGATATCACCTATAAAAAGCCCACCGAGACCGCAGGATCAATCACCCTGAGCCTGCTTGGGGCTTCGGCCCACCTGGAAGGGGCTGCCGATAGCGGAAGACTGAATTATCTGATCGGTATCCGCCAGAAATCCAATCAATATGTATTGAACAGTTTACAGACCAAAGGGGAGTATAAGCCCTCGTTCACCGACCTTCAGTCGTACGTAAATTATTCATTATCAAAGAAATTCGAGATCTCCTTTCTCGGAAATTATGCCAGGAATCTTTACCGGGTCGTGCCCCAGGACAGGGAGACAGCCTTTGGCACCATGCTGGAAGCCTACCAGTTTAAAGTTTATTTTGAAGGCCAGGAAAAGGATATGTTTGAGAATTACCTGGGGGCTGTAACCCTTACTTACCGTCCGTATTCGAGGGTCAGCCTGAAACTCATCACCTCAGGGTTCAGGACTGTGGAGACCGAGACTTTTGACATTCTGGGACAATATTACCTGAGCAGGCTGGAAACGAACTGGGGAAACGACAACTTTGGCCAGCCAGTGGAACCTATTGGTGTTGGAAGCTATCTGAACCATGCCCGTAATAAGCTGGATGCCAGGGTATTTAACATTGAACAGAGAGGTGCATACGAAACCCCCAACAAGTTCCTTCAATGGGGTTTCAAGGTTCAGCACGAACAGATCATTGATAAGCTCAGGGAATGGACGCTGATTGATTCTGCCGGTTATACCCTGCCCCATCCGAATGATTCGGCAGGTTATACCAACCCCTCTGTCCAGCCGTATGATTCCCTGACCCTCCAGGATGTTACCAGGGCTAAACATGATGTGTCTTCAATGCGGTATAACGGTTTTATCCAGAACACCTGGACCCTGAACACCGACAGCACCCGTATGTCGGTAACCGCAGGTATCAGGGCCAGTTACTGGGATCTGAACAAGCAATTCCTTTTTGGCCCCAGGATTTCTATGTCATTTAAACCCAACTGGAAAAAAGACATCATTTTCCGGCTTTCCACCGGTGTTTACCACCAGCCTCCTTTTTACAGGGAACTCAGGAACTACAGCGGGGAACTGAACACTAAGCTGAAGGCTCAAAGCTCCTACCAGATCGTAGCCGGCAGCGACTGGGATTTCCTGGCCTGGAAACGGCCTTTCAAGTTCGTTACTGAAGTGTATTACAAATACCTTGACAACCTTGTATCCTACGAAGTGGACAATGTAAGGATCAGGTATTCAGGCAAGAACGATGCCGTAGGTTATGCTGTTGGAATTGATTTCAGGGTAAACGGCGACTTTGTGAAAGGGGCTGAGTCCTGGGCCAGTCTTTCTATCATGCAGACCAGGGAAAACATCAAGGGTGATTATTATTATACGGCCGACAGCGTGAAAGTAGAACCCGGTTTCCTGCCACGGCCGACCGACCAGCGTGTCAATTTCAACCTCTTCTTCCAGGATTTCCTGCCTAAAAACCCTACCTATAAAATGCATTTGAACCTGGTTTTCGGTTCGAGCCTGAGGTTCGGGCCTCCCCGCTCACCCCAGTATTTGCATACTTACAAAATCCCGCCCTACAAAAGGGTTGACATCGGCTTTTCCAAACAGATCAAGGGAGAAGGAAGCAAGGTATCAGCTAAAAGCCCGTTGCGGTACTTCAAACAGATCTGGATCAGTGCAGAGATCTTTAACCTCTTGCAGATCAGCAACACCATCTCTTATTTCTGGGTGTCCGACATTACCGGACGACAGTATGCTATCCCAAACTACCTGACTCCAAGGCAGTTGAATATAAAGATTTATGCGCAGTTCTGAAGAAGGTTATGGAGGTTATGGAGGTTATGGAGGTTATGGAGGTTATGGAGGTTATGGAGGTTATGGAGGTTATGGAGGTTATGGAGAAAATTTCTATGTGCTCTATGTGCCTATTGTGTTGAATTTCAGGCAATTAATTAATAATGATCTTTTTTGTTACTGAAAGATTCCTTCCGGTGAATTTGCAGCAGTAGATACCGGGTTTGGCGATGGTAAAAGAAAACGCCAAGGTATTGGTGGATATAGGGTTACGGAGATCATTCATCATGATCAGCCTGCCATCTGAGGAATAGATGTTTACCCGGCAATCTGAAGGCAGTTCTTTCATTGATTTTACGAATATCCTTCCATTGGAATACCAGGCCTGTATATCGTTTTCATCTTCAGGGTGACAGATGATCACGGTAGGATAGATGTTCCAGAGGTTGAGGCTGTCGAGTACGGTATGGCTGGCCAGGTTCTGTATAAGGAGCGCGGTGTCGGGGTTCAATCCTGCCCCAAAGGTATTCCCAAATGAGTTTTCTTTAAAAATGGCGGCATAAAAAACGTTAGCGGCAATGTAGGTCCCGTTAATATTGGGATGTACATCATCGGAATAGAGATTTAACAACGGGTACATGGTTCTCACCGATCTCCATGCCCAGCCCACCGGTGCCACCGGGTCGTTCAGGCTGTCGGCTATGTGCATATACCCTTCCCGTAAGCGTTGCTGCATATCAAAATAGGTATCCGTCCCTCCGCCAGCCAGAATATCAACATCTCCGTTCCGGTGAGCAAAGGTCAGGAAGAACATTGTCTGGGCGAGGGGATGCTGGACATGAATGGTACTGTCGAGCTTAGCCGCCCATGGATAAAACAAGGTTTCCCTGGTGCCCGGCATCGATGGGATCTGGCTCTGTTCCTGCAGAATCACACAATCCCAGTCCTTAGAAGCGATCTTTGCCTGGGTGCTGGCCCAGTTGTAATGCATCTGAAGAGTGTAACCTCCTGCCGTGCTTTCCTCAACCAGAACCTTTTTTCCTCCTGCAACCGCCAGATTCTCAAACATGACCGGAAGATTGTTGACATAAGTGAGGCTGTTGCCGATAAAGAGGATTTTGGTGGTGTCCTGGGAGAAAGCACAAGTGGCTAATAAGCAGATACTTATGATGGTTGCTATCTTTTTTGTCATGGAGGTTTGAGTTACGAGGTTACGAAGTTACGAAGTTACGAGGTTACGAGGTTACGAAGTTACGAGGTTACGAAGTTAGGAAGTTACGAGGTTACGAAGTTACGAAGTTACGAGGTTACGAAGTTAAGAGGTTAAAAGGTTATAATTCAAGTAGCACAATTTGAAGGAAAAGAGTAAAGAAATGATTTCCAATGCCGTGGTCGTTGATACTAATTTGATTTTTTCGGCATTAATCCCAAAAGCTTCTCAAATCTGGGATATTTTACTGGAGAAAAACATGTCCTTTTATGCACCCATTTTTTTAATTTCTGAAAACTGCTTGTCTCCTTCGGTCAAGTAATATATTTCCACGTACCAGATAACTATTATTAGTAATCAGATTGAATATTGTATCGAATAAATTGATTGATTGTGAGAATCGCATTCAATACATGAAAGAGCCAAAGTGCTTTTTGAAAAAGCACTTTACCGGGAAGGGACTAAATCCCGGGCAGGCTTGAGAAAATCCTGAGAATGCTGATAATGTCATTGCCTGCCTGGGATGGAGTCCCTGACTTGAGATACTGCTGGTTTGTCAGGTTTAACTTCAAACCAGGAAAGTATTGAAAATAAGGTTACTGAGTGTATTCCTTGTTGCATTTTAGTTGAACCCCGTCCCGGGGTTCTGGAGAATCACCCTCCTTGTTTACCCGGGGTTTCGCCCCGGGTTACCCACATTTAACTCCTTCGGAGTAATCTCTTTGTACCAGATTATCTGTTTTAAATTAACAGAAGGCTTAAAAAACCAAGGTTTTACGAACTTCTTATTCCTCCCCTCTCATTGAGGAGAGGGGCAGGGGGTGAGGTGAGAAAAGGCAAACGGAAAGTAAGAAGTGAGAAGGAGGAATGTCGGTTGAGCTGTCTTTTTCGCTCTTTACAATTGTTTATAAAACTCTTCCCCTGTCTCAGACGGGGCAATCAGTAATAGTCAAACGGACAAATTGTCATTCTGTCCTGGCGCAACGAAGCGAAAACCCGGTTGTCTTGAAGTAGCCGTACCTGCGGACCTTCGCGCTGTTGTAGTCCAGGCCATTGTAAATCCCGCCCGGCGTCGAGTACTCGGAAGAAGACCAGAAGATAGCGTCGACGGAAAGGCCGCTGAAGTATCCGTACCAGTCGCGACAACCCGCCCCGAGGGCTGTGAAGCCGCTTTCATTGGTAGCGCCGGTATTGGGTGAATACCAATGAGTTGTACCTGTCTCCTTCATCCTGCCTCCGGCATTGGTTCCACTCGTTCCATTAACACTACAGTTTACAGTTGCATCAAGGACGGTGGTTAATGTACACCATTCTGCATCGGTAGGGATATGCCAACCCGTTGGGCAGATGCCCTGTGTCCCCGGGATCGTAGTGTATTGCATCATTTCATTCCAGTCATATAAACCGCCATAAATGTCACAGTTTGCCGGATCATTATTATAGCAGTACTTTTCAATAATGCCGTTGTTACTCACATCAGAATGATCATAACCTGTATTTACACTTGTCACCATGGTCCCGATATTCAAATTTTCTTTCATCCAGCATTGGGTTCCGATTTGAACGGTATTGTAGGTTTGACCTCCGTAGGCAAAAGATGGTAACCCCGGACAAGGAGTGCCCATGGTGGGATTGAAGACAATAATGACTGTATCGGCAGAACTGCCGCAAACCGTGCTTATAGTCCATGTAAGCATATAAACGGTTCCGGGAATACCTGTAAAGACTGAAGAGGGGTAATTGGGCTCATCTACAGTACCTCCTGTACCTGAAAGAATACTCCAGTTCCCT
>JAPLDE010000042.1:6210-49265 GCA_026391855.1 Bacteroidota bacterium
CCTGAACCAAATTGCGGGTAATTACCTTCCAGGATGGTACCAGAACCGGTAACACTCTGGTCAGACCCGGCATCGGACTGGGTAGGTTGCTGGTAACAGGTATCCATCATGCAACGGACTGAGAAACCAAAGGCCTTGTTGCTATAGCCTTGCCCCATAGTCGCATCGTTATGTTGTATTCCATGGTCTCTCACATGGTTCGCATCGTATTGTGAGGAAGACCAGAAATAGGCAAAATTTCCAAGATCGTAAGTATTTCCGTCATAGAAGCGATAAGCGGCACCCAGGGCCGTAAATCCGCTTTCATTTGTAGCTCCGGTATTGGGTGAATTCCAGTGAGACAGGCCTGTTTCTTTCATTTTCCCACCTGCAATATTCCAGCCCCCCAGGAATTCGGCCAGGGCTTGCCAATCATTATCATCTGGAATATGCCAATCTAAAGGACAGATTCCACGGGTTCCGGCAATAAGGGTGTACTGCATCATCTCATTCCATTGATACAATCCGCCATAGATGTCACAATTGGACTCGATACCATCATAACAATATTTTTCAATAATGTTATTATTGGTTTGATCCGATGAATTACTGATCATATTACCAATATTCAGGTTCTCCTTCATCCAGCATTGGGAACCAATCAAAACTGTATGGTAAGTCTGGCCGTCACAGGAAATGGTCGGGAACAGCGGACAAGCGTTGTTACAGTCGGAGGTCGATTGGATCAGGGGAAGTATCCTGAAGTCAAAACAAGTGTCGTAAGCAAAAAGATAGCGGGTATAGGTAGTACCGCAACTGAGTCCTGTTTCTGTTTTGGAAGTGGTGTCGCCCAGGTCAGCAGCGGTGAAAAAATCATCTGTTATCCCCAATCTGTACCCTGCAGCGCCAAAGGCAGCATCCCAGTTCCAGGTAATTTGTGACTGAGTGGGAATATGGGTCCCTTCAACAGGAAGCGTTGGGATTGTTGTAACAACCAGATTAACAGGATCTGACATGGCAGGATTACCCGAAACGCATCCTTCACCGGAGGTTAACTCACAGCTTACATTTACTTCCGACATTGGGTCATAAGAAAATATTGGACTGTTGTTCCCAACATCAACTCCATTCATTTTCCACTGGTAGATGGGTGAGGTTCCGCCATTTACGGGGGTTGCCGTGAAAATAACAGGCGTCATGGGACATACCGGGTTTTCTGAAGGAGAAACAGTAACACTGACTGGCAGCGGGGGGTATACCGTCATTAAGATAAAGTTTGAGATAAAAGAGTAATAGGTTCCGCAAAGAAAGTCAGAAACATACAAACAGGCGACCGTATCCCCGTTTGCAGGTGAATAGGTAAAGACCGGGCCAAAACCAAGCGTTTCCCAATTAACCAGCCACTGGAAACCGGGATACGGATCTTGAGTATTGGCACAGGCATAAAAGGTAACCTCGTCACCCTGGCAAATATAATTGGCATTCATACCTATCCAAACATCTACATACGGAATCTGTAATGTACTCTCTGTCAATGCAATACTCATTGAATTCCCACAAGTATTGTACGCCCAGACATAGCGCGTGTATTCAGTATCACAGTTGAGACCAGCCTCGGTATAGGAAGAATCTGAGCCCAGATCGATGGCAGTTTCAAAATCATTGGTGGTACTCCATTTATATCCGGTAGCCCCGGTAACCGGGTTCCAATGCCAAATGATCTGAGTGGATGAGGGATAATTATAACCGGTTGAGGGTGAAGAAGGTGGAGTTGAACAATCCTTCACGCAACGAAGCGAAAAACCAATAGATTTTGGGAAAATATTAGAACTTATTCTCTCATAACTATAATTAAGCCACCGGTACCACGCCCCGTCTCCGGTTGATGATTCAGATGAGGTCCAAAAACTCGCATTGTATAAAAATTCTTGATATACACCTGGGCTGAACCATCCTCCCGGAATAGCAGTAAAACCGCTGGAATTTGTTGCCCCATAATTGGGTGATTTCCAATGAGTTGTTCCTGTTTCCTTGAGTTTCCCTCCAGGAATCGTAGCATAAGAATATGGGTTGCAGTTAGAAGTATCACCAAGATAAGTGGTCAGTGTACACCACTCTGCATTTGTAGGAATATGCCAATTGGTAGGACAAATTCCCTGACTACCAGGCACATTGGTATATTGCATCATCTCATTCCATTGGTATAAACCTCCATAAATCGCACAATTATCAAGATCGTTATTGGAGCAATACTTTTCAAGAACACTGTTATTTTCCTGGTTCTGGCTTCCATTAATCATTATACCTACATTAAGGTTCTCCTTCATCCAGCATTGGGTTCCGATTTGGACGGTATTGTAAGTTTGACCTCCATAATAAAAGAAAGGGATTCCAGGACAAGGGTCCCCTGGTGTAATTAACGTAATCTGCACGGTATCAATAGAATTCTCACAAAAAGTACAGATGTTCCAAACTAAAGTATAGGTAATGCCACCCGTGCCAATAAAAACAGAGTTGGGGTTGTTAATTTGTTCAATGTTTCCTCCTGAACCGGAAACAATGCTCCAATAACCAATACCTATTTCAGGAATATTTCCCTGTAACGTAACTGACCCTCCAACAATTGTCTGATCAGGGCCTGCATTAGATTGATCGGGTAGATATAAACAATCATTTTTAATGCAACGGCTGGCAAAGGAATACATTTTCCCATTATCGTATGCTCTGAATACTTTTTGGCTATTAAAGTATAAATAGCGACTAATTGGGTTAGAAGTGAGATCAGATTTTGTTGAAGACCAGAAGATTGCCATCGAACCTGGTCCGTAACTACCTAATGCAGTAAACCCGCTTGAGTTTGAAGCGCCCGTATTGGGACTTGCCCAATGGCTCGTCCCTATTTCTTTCATCTTTCCTCCTATATCAGTACCTCTCAATCCATATTCAATGCAATTGACGGTAGAATCCAGGTAAGTTTCCATCTGGCACCATTCCATATCAGAAGGGATGTGCCAGCCATCCGGACATATCCCTTGTGGCCCAAAGGGATTGGAGTTATTTAAATCGCTGTAATTCATTAATTCATCCCACTGGTACAACCCTCCATAAATGGTACAATTAGCATCCTCATTATTCAAGCAATATTTTTCAATCGTGTTGTTATTGGTCTGATTCTCAGAATTGTTAATACTGGTCCCTATATTCAGATTTTCCTTCATCCAGCATTGGGTGCCAATCTTTACTGAAGAGTAAACTTTGTTATCCCTTGAATCGGTAAAATTCATTCCACAGCTGAAGGGGCATTCACTGGTTGATTGTGTCAGCGTTGTTGGAATGAAATAATCGCAAGTGTCATAGGCCCATATATAACGGGTACAAATTGAATCACAGTCAAGACCCGTTTCAGTATATGAAAGGCTGTCACCCAGATCAATAGCCGTGAAAAAATTATTATCGGTATTCCATCTGTATCCGAGAGCACCTATGCTTGGATTCCACTTCCAGGTGATACTGGTCTGAGTGGATTCATGAATACCCGGTGTTGGTGAAGGGGGTACGGGGCTTACAGAAAAAGTAATCAGGTTTGAGGAGGCCTGATTGCCATCGGCACAAAAGGCATTGGAAATCAGCACACAACTTATGGTAGAACCATTTGCCGGAAAAAACGGAAGTTCAAAAGACGGACTGTGAATATCAATGTCTATTCCATTATATAACCAAAAATAAGAAGGAGACAGTCCGCCATTAATAGGAGTTGCCGTTAAAGTAACCGGGGAAAGCTCGCATAAGGGGTTAGATGAAGCGCTGATAGATACAAAGACCTGCGGTACAGGGTTCACCGTCATCACAATAAGGTTCGATCCCACAGGTTCCCCCGGGTTGCAGATAAAACCGGCATAGAGGAGGCAGGCAATGGTATCCCCGTTAACCGGAGTATATGTAAAGGTGGGCTCAAAACTAACCGTTTCCCAATTGACAATCCATTGGAACATATAGGGTGAACTTCCGCCAATGGGGTCAGCATAAAACGTAACTGCCTCACCATGACAAACAGAATTGGCTGTTGCATGAATCCAAACACCTCCGTAAGGACCCTGCAAGGTATTCTCTATCAGAGAAATAGCTGTAGAATTCCCGCAGGTATTATAAGCCCAGACATAGCGGGTATATTCTGTATCACAGTTGAGACCGGTTTCGGTATAGGAAGAATCAGAGCCCATATCGATGGCCGTTTCATAATCGTTGGTGGTACTCCATTTATAGCCGGTAGCGCCGTTTACAGAGCTCCAGCGCCAAACGATCTGGGTGGGAGAAGGCGTATGATAAAAGTTGTAGGGGGAGGAAGGAGGAACCACGCACTCCTTCACACATCGGACAGAATAAGCATCAGACAGGTAAGTGTCATCATCTCCAAGATTTGAGTTATTATAGGAAAGAAAACGGTAAACCCCATAACTGGTATTCAAAGAAAAAATGTCTGAGGAGGTCCAGAACATTCCGGAACTCAGTAAACCAGAGAAATTCCCTTCCTTGTATCGAAAACCCGCACCAAGCCCGGTGAATCCGCTTTCATTGGTAGCTCCGGTATTGGGTTGGTTCCAATGGGCAAAACCCGTTTCCTTCATTTTACCTCCGGCACCCGGATTGTCATTCAGGAAACCCTCCAGAACCCCCCAATCGATGTGATCGGGAATATGCCATCCCGTTGGGCAGATGCCCTGTGTACCCGGGATCATAGTGTATTGCATCATTTCATTCCAGTCATATAAACCACCATAAATGTCGCAGTTTGCCGGATCATTGTTATAGCAGTACTTTTCAATAATGCCGTTATTACTGCATTCGGAATGAGATGAACCTGTATTCACGCTGGTAACCATGGTCCCGATATTCAAATTTTCTTTCATCCAGCACTGGTTTCCAATCAAAACGGTGTTGTAGGTCTGCCCACCATAAATGAAAGAAGGAATCCCGGGACAGGGCTGACCAAAGGAATTGGCAAATGAGACTGTAACCGTGTCGCTGGAAGTAAAACACAGGGTGGTGATATTCCAGGACAGATTATAAGTAGTCCCGGGAAGTCCAGTAAATGAGGTATTTGCAGAAGTGGGGTTGGCGAAAGATCCTCCATCACCACTAATGATCTTCCATTTTCCATTGCCGGTGACAGGCATATTCGCCTGGAGAAAAAGAGTGGTGCCGGGGATATTCAGGGAATCATAACCGGCATAAGCCTGGGATGGATAGGGAAAACAAGGCAAAGGGGTATAGGATCCGTTCATGTCGCCATAACAGATCCCCACAAAATTATGCTGGGAACAAGCTGTATCTGATACAGTTACAATATCATTTTCAAACACCCAGTCCCCGACAACAAAGGAATTCATTAACCCTACAAACCGCTTCATATCCAATAGTGCGTCCACCGAATTGATGGAAAGAGAAGCATTCAGATCAGCTCCTTTTAAGTAGATTCCTGTCAATGGGGTAATCCCTGTAAAATGCTTCATGATGAGGAGGGCATCAATACTATTTACTCCCCCCCACGGTTTATCTGATAAAGGTGTCACAACATACTGGCTACCAGGCACCTGGTGAAAAATATAATACCCATTCTGATCCGTATTAACCGAATCGATGGCAGAGCCGCCCAAAGGCTTCAGGTACAACTTAACACCATCCATGGGTGTTGAAGCAGTATTGCCATACACAAGCCTGCCGGTAATGCTTCCCGTTGGAATAAAGTCGGTGACAGTAACACAGGTATCAGCGGTTTGTTCATTGGCATCAGTTACTGTAACACAATAACTTCCTGCACAAAGCCCAGTGGCAGTGGGTGTTGCCTGTGCACGGCCATCATCCCATATATAAGTATAAGGTGCCATTCCTCCACTAACCCCAACAGATGCCTGGCCAGTACAGGTAATAACAGGTGGGGTTATACAAACACCGTTGCAGGTCCCATAGGTCGCATTTGCCTGAGTGTTCAAAACCCAGGGCCCTCCATCTGGTGAACGGCGGTTGGTTATACCGTTTAGCAGGTTCCCTGAAAAAATGATGGTTTTTCTGTCAGATGAAATCTCATTGTAAGAAACTAAGTTTCCTGAATAACTACAGCTACCGACAGGATTACAGGGTGAGCCGTTTAAGGTCTGATCGGCAGGACTGTTCCAGACAATGGCATCCTGAGGCACCCCGTTTTCATCATATACAGCAATCCAGCCGCTGGCATCTCCCAACCAAAACCGGCTTCCACCTGTTCCAAAGCAAGTGCTGCTGCTTGTTCCCACCACCAAATCAACCGTATTGCCCCCGTTCTGAACCAGCAAGGCAGAAGGAACAGCAGGGGCATTCATACCCCTTACCACTACAAAACCTCCCGGTGGAACGATCGTACCCTGGGGCAATGCAAATCCTCCTCCATAATATTCGGTTCCTTCAGGGGCATAATTTCCCAGGTAATAGCATGAGATATCAACCACTTTGCAAAGATCCGGATTGTAAAGCTCGACCCATTCCCCTCTTTGCGAGGCATTGGTACCATAAATACAACCATTGCCACTGTTGGGTTTGATCATGATTTCATTGATCAGGATTTTCGGGCCGGAATAGCTACAGCCAACACCATCGGGGACAGTGTTTTGTTGAAAGGAAGTCTGCAGGTTTAACTGAGCATGCAGGGGGAAGGTAATAGTTAAACAACTGATTACCAATAGTAAACTTTTATACATACAATTTTCTTTAAAAAGTTGATGATTGATCTATCCTAATATTTTTAAATCAAAGAATATCAGGCATTTAGAATTTTTAATATTGAAAGCTGTATTATAATAGGGTAATGCCAAATCGAATTCAGGTTAAGGAATTGGAGTATAAGTCTCTTCGATAACACGGTTACCTGTTGCGCCTATATAATAGTAATATAAATAGAATTTACCGTCTGAAGGTTCATACCGTGAGTTCTGGCCTGCAGTCATATACAGGTCATAAGGGTTAGACCCCGTCTTTTGCAAAGTGCATGAAAAATCTGCCGGGTTAATGGTTATGATCATAGGGAAATTTATTCCAAGGTCACCTACTGTGCTTGTCACCTGGTAATCACTGACGGCGGTAAGATTCTTATCTTCATCGATGATACGCGGGCCGGCTGTTGGATGATTAAAAACTCCATCACAATGATATAAACCTGCAAACTGAACAAAATCGATCATAACCTCATCAATGAAAGAATTACCGCAGCTATCAGTGAGGGTCCACTTTAAAATATAAGTCATTCCCGAGATACCATTAAAGGTTGATGTAGAATTAATGGGTTGGTCAATATTTCCCCCTGTCCCTGAAACAATACTCCAGATTCCCGAACAATGTTGAGGTATATTTCCTGCCAGATTAGTGGTTATCCCCAACACTGCCTGATCAGGGCCGGCATCGGACTGGGTGGGTTGTAGGCTACAGGGACCTTTCATACAACGGACTGAAAAGCCGTATGCCTTGTTGCTATAGCCCTGACCCATGCTTGCATTGTTATTTTGTAATCCATGATCCTTCACATTGTTTGCATCGTATTGCGAAGATGACCAGAAGTAGGCATATATGCTTTGATAGTAAGTATTTCCATCAGGGGAGTGTAAACCGGCACCCATAGCATTAAACCCGCTTTCATTCGTAGCTCCTATGTTGGGTGAATTCCAGTGAGACAGGCCTGTTTCTTTCATTTTCCCACCTGCAATATTCCAGCCTCCCAGGAATTCGGCCAGGGTCTGCCATTCGTTATCATCGGGGATATGCCAACCTGAAGGACAGATTCCCTGTGTTCCGGGAATAAGGGTATACTTCATCATCTCATTCCATTGATACAATCCGCCATAGGAGTCACAATTGGACTCAATGCCATTATAACAGTACTTTTCAATAATATTATTATTGGTTTGATCCGATGAATTACTGATCATAGTACCAATATTCAGGTTCTCCTTCATCCAGCATTGGGAACCAATCTGAACTGTATGGTATGTTTGGCCATCATAAACAAAGGTTGAGTTTCCACAGGTAAACGGTGGTGCAGCAAAGCTGATGAAGACCGTATCGAAAGAAGAAACCCCGCAACTATTGGTCAGGATCCATTGTAGCACATAGCTCAACCCGGGTGTGCCGGTAAACAGGCAGTTGGGGTTATTAACATTGGATAAAATGAGGGTATCTCCGTTAATCATACTCCATGTACCGGTTTCTCCGGCTGCTGCCGGGTTGGCGGCTAAAACAGCCTGGGTTCCGGTAAGGTTAAGCTGGTCAGGCCCGGCATTGGACTGGGTAGGTGGCTGGCTGCATGTATCTTTTATGCATCTTGCTGATAATCCATTCTGTTTAACGCTGTTACCCGTGTCGGCAAAAGCGTAATAGTAACCCAGGTTACAGTAATAGGACTGGTTTTCCAGTGTAGTTGTTGAACTCCATAAGTAGGCGTAGGAATTTTCATAGTAACAAAGGCCCGTCAGGTAATACCGGCTTCCGCCACTAAGACTGGTGAAACCGCTTTCGTTGGTAGCGCCGGTATTGGGAGAGTTCCAGTGTATTGTTCCGATTTCCTTCATTTTACCTCCGGCAACAGATACTCCGCCAAGGAAATCAAAGAGGGTTTGCCATTCTGACTTTGCAGGGATATGCCAGCCAACGGGGCAAATTCCCCGTGTTCCGGGAACAATATTGTACTGCATCATCTCGTCCCATTGGTAAAAAGCGCCGTAAGTACTACAACTCATAGGATTGTTGTTAAAACAGTACTTTTCAATGATCCCGTTATTGGTTTGGTCAGAAGTGTGAGGAACCATGGTCCCTACATTCAGGTTTTCCTTCATCCAGCATTGGGATCCGATTTGTACAGTATTATAGGTTTGACCGCCATAGGTGATGGTTAGAGCGCCGGGACAGGGGATCCCGTATATTTCGGTAACAGAATAAGTCCAGTTGTTGGGTTCAAGAATGATCTTAATCGTATATACTCCTGCAGCTATAGGAATGTTTGCACCATTATAGTCAAGGGTACCATCGTTTTCGTCGTCTCCGAAATTGATGGCCCAGCCTTGATTTGCCTTAAATTTGAACTCCCCGGTTTGAATGGCATTACTTGTAATAACCCACGTATAGGGTTCAGAATCACCCAAATAGGTCATAGCCACTTCTCCTCCCCAATAATTGGGAGGGATAGCGCTTCCGGTGATTCCCCAGGTGGTGATGAAGGAATTAAAGGTCATGGTGTTAAAATCAACTGTGATGAGGTAGAATCCATCTTGTGTAACCGGGCAGTTTTCTTCGCCCAACTGTATCAGTTTTCCGGGTTCGCCGGGTTGCTGTCCCAAATCGCCTTCCAAGTTACCAGGGGAAAGAATAAACTTATATCCTCCTCCGCTGGCCAGTAAGGGCACATAGATCTGGAAGTATCCGGGAGCCAGCTTCTTAAAAGGCAAAGCTTGATTTTCATCCCACCCAACCGGTGTCGAACCTCCTATCAGGAACAGATTCTCCGGAGCAATAGAAGTGAAACTAACGATGACCTCGTCATAGCTTACAGCACATCCCAGAGTTACGGTCCATCTTAATGTATAAGTGGAGCCGGCTACACCGTTAAAGAAGCTGTTAGGGTTATCGGGAAAAATAATCTCACCTCCTATTCCGGAAATGATGCTCCACATGCCAATTCCATATTGAGGTGTATTAGCTTGGAGTGTGGTTGTTGATCCAATAACTGATTGATCAGGTCCGGCATCAGACTGGGAAGGAGACTGGTCGCAAATCCTGACACAACGAACAGAAAAGCCGGGCATTTTGCCATCATGAAATCGTCGCAAAGATGCCAGGTTATAGGCCAATAGCCGGTGGAGGCCGCTTGCGGGATTGGCCTCTGTTGAAGTCCAGAATGCTTCATAACAATTCAGGTTAATAAAAGCACCATGGGAGTTGCGATAACCACTTCCCAATGCCGTAAAACCAGTCTGATCAGTAGCTCCATAGTTTGGTGAAATCCAATGCTGAAACCCGGTTTCCTTTAATTTTCCACCTGCATCTGTTCCTGACCAACCAATTAGTGAGCAATTTACCGTTGGATCAAGATAGGTTGACAAATTGCACCATTCCAAATCCGTAGGTATGTGCCAGCCGGAAGGACAAATGCCCTGAGTCCCGGGTGTGGTGGTGTATTGCATCATTTCATCCCAGTCATATAAACCACCATAAATGGCACACATCGCCTGATCATTGTTGTAACAATATTTCTCAACTATCCCATTATCACTGCAATCAGAATGCTCTGAACCAGTATTCAAACTGGTAACCATTGTACCGATATTCAGGTTTTCCTTCATCCAGCATTGGGATCCGATTTGAATGCTGGTGTATGTCTGGCCTTCATAAAAGATTGAGGTAGTTCCACATACAAAGGAGAAACTGATGATCACTTCATCAACAGTTGTACTTCCGTAAGAGTTGCTAATAGTCCATTGTAAGGTATAGGATTCCCCTGCCACACCAGTGAAGATACTGTTTGGATCATTGATATTGTTAACCAAACCGCCCTCACCACTTATTATAGTCCACGTTCCGGATTCAACTGAAATCGGTGAATTAGCAGACAAGGTGGTGACAGTTCCGGTCAAATTAAGCTGATCAGAACCGGCATCGGATTGTGTAGACGGAATATTGCTTGTATTTTTTGTGCAACGTATTGAATATCCGCGCATTTTATTGGCGTTGCCTCTTAATAAGCTTGCACCATCGTAAGCCAATGACCACCTGAATGCGCTGGTCGATGAAAGTGTTGTAGAAGACCAGAAGTTGGCAAAGTTATAAAGCACGTCGAAATATCCATAGTGAATTCTGGCACCGGCACCAAGAGCAGTGAATCCGCTTTCATTGGTCGCTCCAATATTAGGTGATAACCAGTGAGTTACACCTGTCTCCTTCATCTTTCCTCCAGCTGTGGTTCCACTCCAACTCATAATATTACAATTGACACCAGTATCCAGGTAAGTAGTTAAGATACACCACTCTGCATCTGTAGGAAGATGCCAGCCAGATGGACAAATACCCTGTACTCCGGGTAAAGTATTGTATTGCATCATCTCATCCCAGTCGTAAAGACCACCATAGATTTCACAATTCGCCGGATCGTTGTTGTAGCAGTATTTTTCAATAATACCGTTGTTACTAACATCAGAATGGCTACTACCTATATTTATACTTGTCACGAAAGTGCCGATATTCAGATTCTCCTTCATCCAGCATTGGGTTCCTATCTGCACGATATTGTATATCTGTCCTCCGTATGAAAGGGTTGAAGACCCGCAATTAAAGGTAATGGGTGCAAAACTGATGGTTACCTCATCAGAGGAAGAATTTTCACAAGCGCTGGAGATTGTCCATCGCAATATATAGGGTACTCCGGAAGCACCGGTAAAAGTGCTTACAGGGTCATTTATTCCGGTGATCGAGCCACCTTCACCACTAACAATGCTCCAGGTTCCGTTTTCATCAGAAGCCGGTTCATTGGCTGCCAGGGTGGTACTGTTTCCTGCCAGGTTGAGCTGATCAGGGCCGGCATCGGACTGGGTGGGTGGCAGGCTGCAATTGTCCCTGAGGCAACGCACGGAAAACCGGTTTGTCTTGGTGAGGTAGGTCCGCTCGGCATCGGTGTTATTGCTGTACAGGTAGTAGCTGTATGCGTATGCTGAGCTATATTGCGTAACACTCCAGAAGTAATCGCTGGCGTTCAGATTGTAGAAACTACCGTCACTGCTGCCCGAACCTGCGCCCAGGGCCGTGAACCCGCTTTCATTGGTGGCACCGGTATTCGGTGATAACCAATGAGATGTCCCGATTTCTTTCATCTTGCCCCCGGCAATATCAGCCCCTCCTAAGAGGTCTCTCAAGCTTGTCCATTCTGCATCGGTCGGGATATGCCATCCGGTCGGACAAATACCCTGTATTCCCTCTGTGGTATTGTATTGCATCATCTCATCCCAACTATATAAACCACCATAAATATCACAATTTGCAGAATTATTGTCGTAACAGTACTTTTCGGTAATATTGTTGTTGTTAGATTGTATTGATCCATTAATCATACTTCCGACATTCAGGTTCTCTTTCATCCAGCATTGGTTTCCAATCTGAACTGTATTGTATGTTTGGCCCTCATAAGTGAGAGTATTATATTCACAAGTGAAAGCTGTTGGTCCAAAGCTAATGTTCACATCATCAAAGTCTGAAACTCCGCAAGCATTTGTAAGGGTCCATCTTAACGTATAACTCACGCCTGAAACACCTGAGAATGTGCTGTTTGGGTTATATTTATTTAGGATCTCTCCTCCGGTCCCAGTGATAATAGACCAGGTCCCTGTCTGTAACGAATCGGGTTCGTTTGCTCCTAAAACAACACTGGTACCATTCAGATTTAGCTGGTCCGGACCGGCATTGGGTGGGGTTGGAAATTCAGGGCAAGTGTCTTTTAAACATCGGACTGAAAAACCGTTTGAAACAGTAAAGTCATCCATTAATAACCCTGAGTGAAAGTATTCCAAATGTCTTCCATTTGCCCAACCAATACCCAATAAAGATGAAGTCCAAAAAGTTGCATCCGTGTTTAAATCCTGAAAAGCACCATAGCTACTTCGGCTACCTGCCCCCAGAGCCTGGAATCCGGTTTCATTTGTGGCTCCTCCGTTAGGAAAATTCCAATGTACAAATCCGGTTTCCTTCAATTTACCACCCGCTACACCACTCTCACCAAGAAAAAAATCTAAATCATCCCATTCAAAATAAGTTGGAATATGAAACCCGGATGGGCATATCCCCTTTGTCCCATATGACATGACATAATACTGCATCATCTCATCCCATTGGTAAAGACCTCCATAAATGGAACAATTAACCGGATCGTTGTTGTAGCAGTATTTCTCAAGGATTCCATTATCTGTTTGATCCGATTCCCCAGGAATCATTGTACCAATGTTCAGGTTCTCCTTCATCCAGCATTGATTGCCAATTCGCACCGTATTATATGTCTGACCACCATAGGAAGGGATCGGGGTCCCGCAAATGAAGCTTAGTGGTGAAAAACCAACTGCCACATCATCAAATGAACCACTTCCACAAGGGTTTGAGATGCTCCACATCAGCGTATAGGTTACTCCCGGAGTACCTGTGAATGTGCTAAAGGGATTATTAATGTTACCGATAACACCTCCTCTACCACTTAAAATAGTCCACTCCCCTGATTCACCGGCAACCGGTTGGTTGGCATTTAACATCGTTGTTGTACCTGAAATATTTAGATGATCCTGCCCCGCATTGGCTTGAGTTACGGGCTGATTACAACTGTTTTTCAAACATCTGACTGACAATGCTGCTATCTTATCAATGTCACTCTGTGAAATTTCAGCGTAGCTGGTATTCAGTTCTCTGTAAATCCCATCTGAAGCTGAAATTCCAGATGAAGACCAGAAATAGGCATTTACATAAAAACCTCCACCTTGCCAATCCGGGCTGAGAATTCTACCTGCAGGCAGCGCTGTAAAACCACTTTCATTAGTAGCTCCCGTATTAGGTGACCACCAATGAGTTGTCCCTGCTTCCTTCATTTTACCTCCTGCATCAGTTCCTGTATAACTTCCCATAAATTGCCCACAATCAACAGTTGAATCAAGCCATAATGTCAAGGTGCACCATTCCGCATCGGTAGGAATATGCCAGCCTGCCGGACAAATTCCCCGGGCACCTGCAACATTAGTATATTGCATCATCTCATCCCATTGATACAGGCCTCCATAAATTGAACAATCGAGAAGATTAGTGCTGTACTTTTCGATTAAATTATTATTTGTTTGATCTAAATCAGCACCGATCAGGCTTCCAATATTGAGGTTTTCCTTCATCCAGCACTGGTTACCAATTTGTATCGTATGATAAACCTGTCCGCCATAATTGATTGTTGAAGCATTACAAGTGCTGGCAACGGAGTTAAAGCAAATGGTAACCTCATCAACCGATGAATTTCCGCAAGTATCCGATATTTCCCATTGTAACGTATAGCTTAACCCGGAAGTACCGGTAAACGTACTGTTAGGACTATTTTCGTTGGAAAATACACCAAATGATGAGCCTAAATTACTCCAGTTGCCTGTTTCACCAGGTGCAACAACATTGGCTGCCAAAGTAATGGTTGTTCCCGTAACGTAAAGTTGATCCGGACCTGCTTCAGCCTTGGTACAGGTATCAGGACAGCTATTCATAACACAGCGTATTGAATATCCGCTTTTCTTGTTACCAGATATCTGGTTGATCTCGCTGCTGTTATAGAACAATTCGTTTCCAAAAGCATTGTCAGAATTGTTAAAAGTTGAGCTCCACAAATAGGCCTTGAATAGGAGTTCCTGGAATCCAGGGCTACTTTCCCGGCTTCCAGAACCCAGGGCGGTAAACCCGAAGAAATTATATGCATCAGTATTTGGCGGCATCCAGTGATCAAATCCTTCTTCTTTTAACAAACCGCCTGACTGGTCCCAGCCTATTAAATTCTCAACCAAGACTTGCCATTCATCTTCTGAAGGAATATGCCAGCCAAAGGGACAAATCCCCTGATTACCAGATCCATTGGAATAATTCATCATTTCCTCCCATTGATAAAGACCACCGTAGATATCACAATTTGCCGGATCATCATTGTAACAATATTTCTCTGTCAAACCATTATTTGTTTGGTCAAAAGCCCCGTCAATCATACTGCCGGTATTCAGGTTCTCCTTCATCCAGCACTGGTCGAAGATTTGCACCGTATTATATGTTTGACCTCCAAATGTGACTGTAGGTATTCCCTCACAGGGTAACCCTGCAACAGGCTGATTGAATGTAATTAAAACGGTGTCGGTGGTACTGTCACAAACCGTACTGATGGTCCAGATCAAGGTATAAGTAACTCCATAGAAACCTTCAAAACCAGTTTCATGGTATGTAGGCTCTATGATATTTCCACCTTCTCCATTGATAATTCTCCAGTAACCAAATCCAACCTCCGGAACATTACCTGCCAGGTCAGTATAATAATCATTTACATTCTGATCGGGACCGGCTTCAGACTGGGATGGAGGCTGGGAACAATCATTTTTTACACATCTTACTGAAAAGCTAAAAGCCTTATCAGCTCCCGAGGGAGTTTGTTCAGCATTTTCTGAATACATATCCCATTCCCAGGCATCACCATCCTCTGTTTCTGACGAAGACCAGAAAGCACCAGTATAAACCAGATCTGAATAATCTCCATTGGGCAACCGATTACCTGAACCCAAGGCAGTGAATCCATACTGATCGGTTGCCCCGGTATTAGGTGCTGACCAATGCTCATTTCCGGTCTCTTTTAATCTTCCTCCTGCAAATAAACTGCTGCCGGGATAATAGCTGCAATCCATTGAAGAGTCCACATACATTGACAAAGTACACCATTCCTCCTTTGAGGGGACATGCCAACCTGCAGGGCATATTCCCTGGGTGCCTGGCATCAGAGAGTATTTCATCATTTCGTTCCATTGATATAGTCCGCCGTAAACGTTGCAGTTCTCAGGATCATTATCATAACAGTACTTTTCGATGATACCATTATCCGACTGATCTTCAGCACCATCGACCATGTTTCCGATGTTCAGATTCTCTTTCAGCCAGCATTGAGTACCAATAAGTATAACATTATAAGACTGGCCATTATATACTACTGAAGAAGAACCACATACACTTGCAACTGAGGCAAAACTGATCACTACTTCATCGGCAGAAAGAGTATTGCAAATATCTGATATTGTCCACCTTAGCGTATAACTTTGTCCCTCCTGACCGATAAACAAGCTGTTATTACTATGTGTTTCACTGATAACGCCTCCGGTTCCGTTTACAATACTCCAGGTACCAATCTCATCAGAAGCAGGTGAATTTGCCTTTAAATCCGTACTTATCCGGAGAATATTCAACTCATCCGGGCCTGCATCAGATTGGGTGGGCAACTGTGAACAGTCGTTTTTAACACAACGAACTGACAAAGCGTAACCAAAAAAATATTGGGATTCCCGATCAATTGGGCCGACACAATCCACCGAACGGTAATAACCTGCTGTTGAAGTCCAAAAATCAGCGGAGGTTGTCAATGGCCAGAATGATTCATCAAAATGTTCATATCTGGAACCTCCGAGAGCGGTAAAACCACTTTCATTAGCAGAAACATCAGAACAAGCGATCCAATGTTCAACTCCTGGTTCTCTAAGCTTATTCGAAATATCTGTTCCACTAACACCTATTGTTTCACATTCGACTGTCGGATCAATGAATGTTGTTAATTGGCACCACTCTTCATCAGTCGGCAGATGCCAGCCTGCAGGGCAAATCCCCTGAGAACCCGGCTGTACAGAATATTGCATCATTTCATCCCATTGATATAACCCTCCATAAATAGCACAGGTATCAGGATTATTATCCCAGCAATACTTTTCAATAACGCCATTATTTGTCTGATAGGCAGGAGCATTGATCATGTTTCCGATATTCAGGTTCTCCTTCATCCAGCACTGGTTCCCGATAAGGACAACATGATAGATCTGACCACTATAATTAAATGATGAATAACCGCAAGTGGCAGTAGTAATATCAAAGAAAATCCTCACCTCATCAAAGGAGGTATTCCCGCATGAATTGGTAATGGTCCACCTTAATACATAGTTTTCACCAAGTATCCCGGTAAAAGAACTGGTGGGACTATTCATGTTTGAAATGACACCGCCTGAGCCGGCAGAGATACTCCAACTACCTGTTTCACCTGCAGTTACAGTATTTGCTGTTAAAGTGCAGCTCGTGCCAACTAAAATTACCTGATCGGCACCTGTATTTGACTGAGTTGGGATCTCATCACAGTTGTTTTTAACGCACCGGACAGAAAAACCATAGGTCAAGTCTCTGTCATCCTGGTAGATCGCATTATTGTCTTCAAACATAAAAACGCACCAATTTCCGTTTGCATTACCTTCAGAAGAGCTCCAGAAGTATCCTCCGATCTGAAAAAAGTCAAAATCTCCGAGCGGAGACCGGTATCCTCCCCCGAACGCGGTAAATCCGCTCTCATTGGTTGCTCCTTCATTCTCAGGAACCCAATGCGTAACACCAGTTTCTTTCATTTTAGCTCCGGCTGATGAACTTCCTCCCAGAAATGTAAACAGGGTGAGCCATTCATCAAATGTCGGAATATGCCAGCCTGATGGGCAAATACCCTGTGTTCCGGGCGATAAAGAGTATTGCATCATCTCATTCCAATCGTATAAACCTCCGTATATGTCACAATTGGCCGGATCATTATTATAGCAATATTTTTCAATAGTGCCGTTATTGCTCAGATCAGAAAGATGGTTACTTATATTACTTTGCTTGTAAACCCCAATATTGAGGTTTTCCCTCATCCAGCATTGGCTGCCGATTTGGATCGTATTGTATGCTTGACCTTCGTAGTTTATTGAAGCAATTCCACAGGTACTGGTAATAATATTGAAGCTAATGCTCACCTCGTCGAATGAAGAGTTTGGACATTCGTTTACAATTGTCCACCGAAGCACATAGGTTACACCTGAAATTCCAGAAAAAACACTTTGTGGATCAGTGATATCCTCTATTATCCCACCTGTACCGCTAATGATAGTCCATGATCCGCTTTCGTAGGCACCAATTCCATTTCCGTCAAGCATAGTTATTCCTCCGGATAGATTCAGCTGATCTGGTCCTGCGTCAGCTATTGTCAGCTCTGGACATTCAAAGCCAATATTTATCTCATCAAAACTGCTGGAGCAATTCCCTAAAATCGTCCATCTGAGAGTATAATTATGGCCAACTGTGCCTGAAAACCATAAATCAGGCTTGTGTATATTGGCAAAAAATCCACCTTCACCGCTAACTATACTCCATTCTCCAGTTTCACCTTCAAGAATATCATTACCTTGGAGAAATGTAATATTACCAGTCAAATTATTTTGATCAGGTCCTGCATTAGCCTGTGTAGTTGGCTGACTGCAATCATTTCTCAGACAACGGATAGAAAAACCCGCTTTTTTAGTGAAAATACTTTTGCTGAGAAATTCATTAAGAAAACTCAGATCCCTGCTCTCGCTCATATCATTATCAATCCCGGAAGATGACCAGAAACGACCCAAGGTATGAAATGCACCATAACCATTTGTAGCTCGCCAGCCTCCGCCAAAACCAGTAAATCCAGATTGGTTATTGGCTCCTGAATTTGGTAAATCCCAGTAAGTTGTCCCTGGTTCTTTCATTTTGCCTCCGGCAATATAGCTTGGGTAACCATATTCACAATCAGGAGAAGGATCCAGAGCCGAGGTCAAAGTACACCAATCAGCATTTGAGGGAACATGCCAACCAAATGGGCAAATTCCCTGTAAACCTATAGAGTTGAAGTATTGCATCATCTCATCCCATTGGTAAAGACCTCCATATATTATACAGTTGGTAGCGTCATTATCATAACAGTATTTTTCAATTGTACCGTTATCTGCCTGATTTTCTGAACCAATTATCATCACCCCAATATTCAGATTCTCTTTCATCCAGCATTGTTCACCAATTTGAACAGTGTTGTAGGTTTGTCCTCCGTAACTAAAGGAAGGAACTCCGGGACAAGGCTGGCCCATGGAAGAAGCAAAGGAAAGAGTGATCGTATCACTCGAAGTAAAGCAGTGTGTGGTAATATTCCAGGATAATATATAGGTGTTTCCGGTAAGTCCTGTAAATGATGTGATTGCAGCGTTTGGATCAGTAATTGAGCCTCCGGTTCCGCTGATGATCTTCCATTTTCCATCACCCGAGACAGGCACATTCCCCTGAAGAATCATTGTCGTACCCGGTATATTTAAACTGTCACTTCCGGCATCAGCCAGGGTTGGATAGGGAAAACAGGGCAAAGGATTATAGGAACCGTTTACATCACCAAAACATATCCCAAAAAAATCATGCTGGAAATAACCGGCACCATAGACTAATATCGTGTCGTTTTCAAAGACCCAATCTCCAACAATGAAAGAATTCATCAAACCAACAAACCGCTTCATGTCCAATAACGCATCAACCGAATTGATGGAATTGGTTGCATTCACATCTGCACCTGTTAGATAAACTCCTATTAAAGGTGTTATTCCCGTAAAATGTTTCATAATGAGCAGAGCATCAATACTATTTCCACCCCCCCAGGGCTTTTCAGAAACAGGAATAATAAAGTACTGACCTACAGATACTTTATGAAATGAATAATAACCATTCTGATCAGTATACACAGAATCTATGGCAACGCCACCGGCAGGTTTCAGAAACAGCTTCACTCCATCCATGGGTGTATGAGCCAGATTGCCGTAAGTTAAGTACCCATAAATAGTTGATTGACAATAAACCAGGTTTGTTAACAATATAAAAACCAGTGCTGTGACAGGAAAGATTCCCTTACATAGACGCTTCATAAAATACAAGTGTTAAATAGATGAGAATTGCTAACCAAATATATGCAATATTCAAGCGTATCGAGGGTCATAACATAATATAGAAATATTCTAAATAACTATGTGTATTTACAGCCATAAGTTTGATTATCTGTTGATTGGAGTGGTGATATGCGGTTATAAGGAGACGAAGTGATCGAGATATTGACAAAGCCAAATCGGTACACCGGTACACTGGTATACCGGTACACTGAATTTCGTACGTTTGCAGGAGTAAAGCCAAATAACAAAAACATGATCTCCATTAATACCGACCTCTGCACAGCTTGCGAGCACTGCGTGGAAGAATGCCCTTCCTTTATCCTGAAGATGGAAGGAAACATCCCGGTAATGACTTTTGAAAAAGGCTGTATTGCCTGTGGACATTGTGTAGCCGTTTGTCCGGAAGGTGCTTTAGATCACAGTCTGGCTCCTTTGAAAAAGCAGGTTAAACTGCAACAACACCCTGTTATTGATGAAGTTACAGCTGAGTATTTTCTTCGGTCCCGNNNGGTCCCGCAGATCGATCCGTAACTTTAAGGAGCAAAAAGTGGAAAGAGAGAAGATCCTTAACATCCTCAACGTTGTCCGTTTCGCTCCCTCCGGTGGAAATTCACAGGGAATCTCGTATCTGGTGGTTGACGATAAAGAAAAGCTCCGGCAGGTATCCCTGCTGACACAGCAATGGATTACTGAAGCCGACAAAGCTGATGGCTCCAGGAGGTTCAGGTTCTATAAGATTTACATCGACCGCAACATGAGCCTGGGCATAGATGTGGTACTGCGGGCAGCACCTGTTCTGATCGCCGGACTGGCAAAGCGTTCACTCGAAAACGGATTCAGCAACACCCGCTTTTCACTGGCTTATGCTGAGTTGTATGTTACAACCCAGGGCCTGGCTTCTTGCTGGGCAGGGTTTTTCGAAATGGCAGGGCTGGCAGATTACAAACCCATGAAGGAATTGCTTAATATTCCTGATGATCAGGTAATTACGGGTGGGATTATACTTGGCTATCCGAAAAACACTTACCATCGTTTGGTGGATAGAAATCCGTTGAAAGTTAGCTTTCTGGGATAATATTTTGCTGCTTTATTTGTGTGAATGTGGGGCAATAAATGGCTGCTAATTACCGGATGACATCTATTAGATGACATCTCAAAGCAACAATCCGGATGACATCTATTAGATGACATCTCAAAGCAAACATTCGGATGACATCTATTAGATGACATCCCAAAAAGAATGAACCATCTGTCAGTCTGATTGTTGTTATTTGCAACGATTTTAAATTAATAATTAACCCAATGAAAACCAAACATTTCGGAATATTCTTATTGACCTCCGTTATCGGAAGTACAGGCATGTCACCTGATCATCCTACCGGTGACCCCACCCTCGGTAAAGTGACCGCCTCCCTTGAATTTGCTCCGCTGCCATACGCAAATGATGCTTTAGAACCATTTATTGATAAAATGACGATGGAAATTCATCATGATAAGCATCATAAAGCTTATTATGACAATTTCCTGAAATCCATTGCCGGAACCGACATGGCTCAACTGACCCTCGGAAACCTGATGAAAAACATCAGCAAATACCCGGTTAGCGTGAGGAACAATGCCGGAGGGTATTATAACCACCTCTTGTTCTGGCAGAATATGGCTCCCGCTGGCAGCACGGCAATAAGTCCTGAATTTCAGGCAGTTCTGGTGAAGAAATTCGGCAGTTTGGAGGAGTTTAAAAAGCAATTCTCCGATGCCGGTAAAACCCGTTTCGGTAGTGGTTGGGCCTGGCTGAGCGAGGATGATAAAGGCGAACTGTTCATCTCTTCTACCGCTAATCAGGACAATCCGCTGATGGATGTTACCGACAAGAAAGGCATCCCCCTTCTGGCTCTGGATGTCTGGGAACATGCCTACTATCTGAAATACCAGAACCGTCGGGCCGACTATATTGACGCCTGGTGGAATGTTGTGAACTGGAAAACAGTCGAAGAAAGGTATAAGGCTACCAGGTAACCTGCTTGTTTCTAAAAACCTTGTCAGAATCCAGCCAGGATAAATATTATAACTATAAGATTGTCAGTATTTTACTATGACATATTCCTAAACTTGCCGGTGGTTCATTCCTTGTGAAAATTTATTAAATTGCAAGGGTAAAAACCATTTGTATGTAAGTAATTTTTAATAGTTATGAAAAACAATATTCTCACTTCGGCTTTCCTGTTTTTCTTTTCTGCAGGACTATGTTCTGCCCAGGTTGCGATATCCACGGATAACTCCAATCCTGTTCCTTCTGCCATGCTGGAAGTAAAATCAACCAGTAAAGGATTACTACCACCCCGTCTTACCACTGCCCAGATGACTGGTATTCAATCACCTGCAGCAGGTCTGGTGATCTTTAATACTGATCTGAAAACACTATGCTGGTACGACGGTACGCAATGGATGCAGACCACAGGAAGCGGAGCGGTTTTCACTTGCGGAAATACTGTTTTCTATGACGGACAGGTTTACCATACCGCCACAATCGGAACCCAGTGCTGGATGACAGAGAACCTGAATGCAGGGGTCATGGTCAGCATCGGCTCACAACAGTTAAACAACAGCATTGTTGAGAAATATTGTTACGACAACAACCCGGATAACTGCATGATTTACGGAGGTATATACATGTGGAACGAGGCAATGAAATATATCAACCAGGAAGGAGCCCAGGGAATCTGTCCTGCTGGTTGGCACATTCCATCCGATGGAGAATTAACTACTTTATGTGATTTTTTAGGAGGGAATAACTCCGCAGGCAAAAAACTTAAGGAATCCGGGACAACTCACTGGAATTCACCCAACACTGGCACCAATTCAAGCCTGTTCACAGCACTGGGTTCAGGATACTATTACAGCAATAGCATTACTCAATTGCGGGAGAAAGCATACCTTTGGACCTCCACCTACCGACCTGATGTTACGGTTTACATCAGGGAGCTTAATAATCTTTATGATAATTTCCTAAGTCAATACTATAACCTGAACTATGGCTTTTCGGTCAGGTGCATCAACAATAACTAATTGTTTGGGTTAACTCCCATTTGAAGACTGACGCCTGATTCCCTGATGTTACGCCAACACTGACAGGGATGCATCCCTGACAAAGTTAACGCCCATTGGAAGACTATTTCTCCACCACAGCCCCGAATAATCCAAATCCATTGGTAATATTGGTTGTCATGATCACGGGTTCGGGACCTTGCTGCCAATCAAATTGAGGCAGTAACGCCAACATTTTGTGGTAGTTATAATAATTTTCATCTGTCTCGCACAAGTGGAAAAGAAAATGATCTCCCCAATAGCTCCAACCATCAGAAATATTAATTATACCTTTTCTCACAAATACCGGTGAGGAGAGATGTTCATTGGTAAAAATCTCATACCCATTCGCCTGGGTGATCAGATAACTGGTATCGTTTTCATCAACCAAATAAGATTGGACATGCAGATCATAAAATGCTTCTTCTTCAGGATTACCGGTAACCGTTAATGTATAGCCAATGCTCACACTCTCAATCTTATCTACATGAACACTATAAATAATGGGATTATCAGGTGGAACAGTACAACTTGCTGTAGCCACAGGATAATCTAAATTCCTGATTTCCAAATGATAGGTCTTCCCGGGACGAATTTTTATCTTTGTAGAATCAGTTTTAAAAAAATAATTATCATAACCACCCAGTCTATTGGAATCCAAAAACATTTGAACAATGGTATCGTCGGAAGAAAGGAAAATTTCAGCCTTTAAAGGATCAGGATGGTTTTTGCCTTCAAAAATGGTGACCGAATAATTGAATGTGGCTTCAATAATGCTATCGGCTGGGTTTAAAACGCAGAACACCACTGGCTTAGAAATAACATTTGTGACATCAATATTGGTTACTTCCTTTTCACATGACACAGATAAAACGACCATCATGATCAAGCAGGATATAAACTCATACTTTTTCATTACAGCTTAATATTCAATGTTATATAAGGTAGTATCGGAAAATATGACTTTTGATAAAGCTTAGAAGTTCCTGAATAATAATCTGTTTCCATGTAATAATAAGACGCATTCCAGCGGTTGTACAGGTTATAGATCCCGAATTCCCAGGTTCTTTCAAATCGTTTTTTGTTTTTTGATAATTGAAGAGAAACATCCATGCGATGAAAGGTCTTCATTCTGAATTCATTATAAGCATAGTATTCTGTACCTATCCGTGTATCCCAAACCCCATAAGCGCTCACATGATATTGTGCCAAAGGCAGTGTAATTGGCCTCCCGGTAGCCAGTACCCAATTGATTGACAGCCTGATACCATTTCCTCCGGTTTGTTTTTCCCTGAGCAGATAAGAGCTGGAGAGGTTTACCTGGTGCCGGCTGTCGAAGGCCGAATAAAACTCCCTGCCATTGTTGATAATGTCAAACTGCTGCTTCGACCAGCTCAGTGTATAACCCAGCCAGGCATTCAGCCGGCCGGTCTTCTTCTCCATGAATATTTCCAGGCCATACGCTCTGCCTTTGCCTGAAGTCACATTCTTCTCCCAATCGGGAAAGCTGTTCTTTGATGCATCTGCACTCATGGTCACAAAGCTGGCCCCTGGTTTATAACCGATGATATGGTAAAGTTCCTTATAATAGGCTTCAATGCTAAGATTAATGGAATTATTCCACAGGCTGGAATAATATCCTGCTACAAAATGCATGGATTTTTGGGGAGGGATTGAATCGGTGGCATGTACCCAGAGATCCGTTGGCAAGCCGATGGCAGTGTTGGTCAGTAAATGGATCATCTGGCTGTTCAGCGACCAGGAAAGCTTAAAGGAATTTTTCTCATTAATCAGGTAACTTGCTGATATTCTGGGCTCAGGTGAAAGGTATTGATTGTTTTTGGTTTGAAAAATATTCATTCTGAATCCGAGATTGAACTGAAAGTTCTTCCATGGATGAAGTATCCCTTCGGTGTAAGCAGCAGCTTCGGTTGCCCGGTAAGTATTGATTTGATTTAAATTCCTGGCTGTATCATAGACCCCATGGATAGCTACTGCCCCCGGCTTGAAATCCTGTATGGAGGTCGTCAGTCCTGCCTTGATTGTCAATATATTAGAGGGAATATAATCCAAATCGTACTTTACAGAATAATTTCTGATTTCAGAAAGATATTCGGCTTTGTATAAATTGGTTGAATCGCCTTCTTTTATCAGATTCCGGAATTTGTATTCACTATAGATCAAACTCAGATTGGAGAACAGGCTTGAAGAATAAACATGGTTCCATCTCAGAGTTGAGGTGAGATTGGACCAGTTCATCGTATAGACAGAAGAACCATCTGTACTTGAGAATTTATCACTACTGGTAAAGAGGCTGAGGTAGAGCCGGTCATTCTTCCCCAAATCAGTATTGATCTTGGTATTCAGATCATAGAAATGATATTTGGGATAATCGGCAACATCATCATATAGCTTTGTCGCCAGAAAACCCAGGTAGGTTCGTCTGAAGGCAACCAGGAAGGAGCTGTGGTTTTTCACAATGGGCCCTTCGGCTGTCAGCTTGGCTGAAACCAGCCCGATTCCCAGGTTTACATGATAATTCTCCTTGTCCCCGTCGCGCATGGAAATGTCGATCACTGCCGAGTTCCTTCCGCCATACCTGGCCGGGAAGGCTCCTTTGTACAGGTCGATATTCTTGATGGCATCCCCGTTGAAAGTGGAAAAATATCCGAAGAAATGATTGGTATTATAAACCGTTGCATCGTCCAGCAGCACCAGGTTCTGGTCGTAATTGCTCCCGCGGATACAAAGGCCGCTGTTGAATTCGCTGTTCACTCCAACCCCGGGAACCAGCTGAAGGATACGGTAGGCATCTCTTTCACCAAACAAACCGGGAGTATTGCTAAGTTTTTCATTCCCAATCTGCAAATGTCCGGTTACCGGAATCGACAACTGGCGTTCAGGAGAATTGGCTGAAATAGTTACTTCTTTGAGAATCAATGGTTTCAAACCAACATCAAGCAAGGTATCCGATTTTAGGTAAAGCATCTTTACTTCCCTTTGAAAACCCACATAGGAGAAAAGGACCAGAACCGAATCTCCCTTTGGAACAGAAACCGAATAAAACCCGTAATTGTTGGATACGGCCCCGGTTTTCAACGCCGGGATAAAAACATTGGCACCGATCAATAGCTCCTTGCCGGACAATTCGCTGATAGTGCCGTAAACCCTAACATTTTTTTGGGAAAATCCCGCTAAATGGCTGAATATCAGAATAATTACAAAACCCACAGCTTGGGCATACTTCATTTCTATTGATTTTCTTCAAATATACTGAATAACCAATAGAATCAACTTAAATAAAACAGCAATTTCTAACAAACCGTCCCTGATGTAACGAAACCCTGTCAGGGACAATTCGTTTCCGTCAAGGCTAAGAACCTGATAGCGTTAAGGTTACCTTAGAACGCTAATATCGATTTTTTAATAATCTCTGCTGCTTCAATTACCTGGGCTTCATTGATGACAAGGGGAGGAGCGAAACGGATAATATGCTGGTGAGTGGGTTTGGCCAGCAATCCGTTTTCGGCCATCTTCATGCAAACGTCCCAGGCTTCTTTTCCGTCTTTTGGCTTGATGATCACTGCGTTCAGCAAGCCTTTGCCGCGGACCAGTTGTATCATATCCGAGGGGATTGCCCTCATTTCTTTACGGAAGATCTCTCCCATTCTTTGTGCATTTTCAGCCAGTTTCTCATCCTTTATCACCTCCAGGGCAGTAATGGCCACGCGGGCAGCTACAGGGTTGCCTCCGAAGGTCGAACCGTGTTGTCCGGGCTTTATGGTTAGCATGATCTCATCATTGGCCAGCACGGCTGAGACGGGATACATTCCGCCTGACAGGGCCTTGCCGAGTATCAGCATATCGGGTTTTACATTCTCATGGTCACAGGCCAGCAGCCTGCCGGTACGGGCAATGCCGGTCTGTACCTCATCGGCTATATAGAGTACATTCTTTGCTTTACATAAGGCATAGCCTTTAGCCAGGAAACCTTCGTCCGGGACATTCACCCCGGCTTCTCCCTGTATGGGCTCTACCAGGAAACCCGCTACTGTCGGATCCTTGACAGCGTTCTCCAACGCTTCCAGGTCATTATAGGGGATGGTGATGAATCCGGGTGTATATGGACCGTAATTGATGCGGGCATCCGGATCAGTGGAGAAGGAGATCACCGTGGTGGTCCTGCCGTGAAAATTTTCTTTACAAACAATGATCTTCGCTTCATTGGAGGGAATTCCCTTCTTCTCATAACCCCAGCGGCGCGCCAGCTTCAGGGCAGTCTCAACAGCCTCTGCCCCGGTGTTCATGGGCAAAACCTTGTCATAACCAAAATATGCGGTCACGAACTTTTCATACGGGCCCAGGGCATCATTGTAAAATGCTCTTGACGTCAGGGTAAGCGTTCTTGATTGTTCGATCAGGGTATCCACAATACGTGGGTGGCAATGGCCCTGGTTAACCGCTGAATAGGCAGAAAGGAAATCGAAATAACGTTTTCCGTCAACATCCCAGACAAAAGGACCTTCTCCTTTACTTAATACAACGGGCAGGGGATGATAATTGTGTGCGCCGTACCTGTCTTCCAGTTCTATCGCTTGTTGCGAAGTGATCTTCTCAAACATAATCCAGAGAGTTTTAAGTGTTTGTAATTGTGATACAAAGGTAGTGAGATTTACCAAATGCCCAAATCGCTACACCCTCCGGAACACGGAAAACGGAAAGAAATTTTACGGGATCCAACTGCCGTTAACATCCCCTGTACACAGCCCTCCTACATCCACCGTCACATCTGATCCGGCTATCTGGATGACAGGATCTTCAAACATCCAGTTCCCGGAAGGAAAGGAAGTTATCTGCTGTGTAAACCGCCTCATCACCTGCAATGCATCGGCCGCATTTAAAGCCCCGCTGTGATCGGTGTCGCCAACCTTTTTAAAAAGACCGGAAAGCAAAAAAATCCCTGTAAAATCCCTCATGATCGAAAGAGCATCCACCGCATTACCTCCTCCCCAGGGAAGACTGCAAACAATTGAAAATGAATACGTTCCATCTTCAACATGAGGAAAGACACAGATTCCGGAAACATCGGTGGTGGCAGTATCAATAATGGTCTGCTGGCTGTTTTTTAAATATACAGTAACATTGGGAATGGGTGTATGAGCCGTATTCATATACCTGACCCTGCCGGAAAGGGAAAAACTCACTCCCTCCGTTTCATCGGCACCCGGATCGGGAGTTGCCGGATCCCTGGGGTTTCCGTCAATATCCTCCGTAATTTCCTGGATACCAATGCCATGATCGAGTAGTTGAGCGTTTGATCCGGGTTGAAGATGCAGGTCACCGGTATCGGGAAAAACAAAGAACGGTTCAACCGCGCTACTGTTGTTGTCGCTGTTAACCACATTCTTCCAGGCTGCCAGGTCGCCGGCATTCACCCCGCCTGCTATCCCCAGTATACCGGCGGCCAGGTAATAATCGTTGTAATCACCCTGGTAATCAATAATATTCGATAATCCCACAGCATGATTGTTACTGACTCTTGTATTGATAAAGAGGTTGTTCTTTACCACCCGTTTGGCTCCGGACCTGAGAAAAAGGGAATATCCGGGGCTGATACTGGACGGATTATTACCACCAATCAGCACTGTATTAAAATAAATACCTGTCAATGAATCATTTACCCTGAAATTGTCGATTCCGGTGATACCGGTGGTATTTTCATTACTGTTGATAGTAATGAAATTATTGCAGACCGTCCATTTTCCGCTGTACACACTGATACCGGTAATGGAACCCAGCCCGTAACTGATCACCAGGTCTTTGATTACGTTACGGTTGAATGTTCCTGCTGAATGAATGGGAAGGCCGGAGGATGCGAATCCCCCGAAAAAGGCTCCTGTTATGTCGCATGCCAATGTATTTCCTGTAATATAGAAGCCGCAGATCAAATTTCTTTCAATTCGTTGATTTTCAGCACCAACCAAATATTGAATGCCCCTGATTGACGGTTTGCTTCCGGTGGTGTTGACTGCACTAAAGTGAATATTGCTGACCACGTTCGCCAATACGTCAAGCTCTTCATTGGTGAGTGGCATGGATTGGGGATTCCCCGAAACCGTAATACCGGCGAAACCAACATCACCCGAATTTTCGGCATTTGAACCGGAAATATTGGTAATGAGGTTATTGCTAATTTTTCTTGCCCTGCCAGCCCCGAAATTGGAGACAGAGATCCCCGTGAACCCTGAATAACCGGCAAAAACAATGCTGCCGGGATTCGAAGGGTTACCGATGAAATTTCCCTGTACATCTCCAATATCTGCATTTCCGTTGCTGATCACAATTCCGGAAAATGAAGCCGCCCCGGTATTTGTTTGTTCAATGTTGCTTATCCTGTTGTTCTGGATGGAAGACAGGCTGCCGGTGTCTGCCGTAACATAAATGGCCCTGAAAGCATTAGCGGCTGAAAACGTCCAGGATTGTCCGCTGCAAAGAGGTTCTGTCCCTCCGAAATAGTTACCCCCGATAAATGCATTGCTCCGCTGGCTGACCTGCACCAGGGTAAGATCCCAGTCTGTAGAAATACCCAGGTTATTATAAAAGCTGTTACCGGTGATTCTCCAATTGCTTCCATAAGACTCGTCGGCGAGGGTAATGCCGGAACCCCTGACATTGAGAATTTCATTCCCGTCAATAGTATTATCCTGGTTCACAGCAAAATAGCCCCCGACTGAATAGATTCCATGGAAGGGTAATCCAGCCAGGCTGTCCACCCGGTTTTTGATCACATTATGGATTATCCCATTCCGGCAGTTGCTTTTCTGGTTAATACCATCTGCAAACTGGATGATCCCGTTCGTATTGTATGCCGACCCTCCTTCAACCAGGCAGTTTTTTATTGTATCCATACTGGCCCCCCCTTCTAAAAGAAAAGTCGGGGCAGTAGAATGAATATTCCTGAATATCAATACATTACTAATTCCGAATAAATTTCCGTCCAGGGTAACCCGGCAGACTCCTTCAAGTTTTATTAAACCGCTTGCCGCACTGCCTGAAATGATCCTTTCTGAAGTTGAGGTATCGGCCGGTCTGATGATCAGCTGGTAATTGCCCGGTCCGTCTTCAGGCCATTGCTCCAGGCTGTAGGTTCCGTCTTCTTCAAGATCAGAAGTGATAAAAATGATCGTATTTGCTGTTAATGGACTGGTTTTCAATGCCTGAAACAATCCCCCTTCTTTTGTTAAAGAAGAAAAATCCTGTCCCTGTCCCACGGCAAGGGTATCAGGAAGATGTGCAACAATTCTATAGGAACAGGGATCAGCCGGTGGTGAAAGCTGGACATTAACATCTGTATGGCTGGCGGCGGTAAACGGTGAATACCAGATATTTGCAACAGCAGCCTGGTCCTGGGCAACCAGGTAATATTGGATGGTATCTCCCATTTGCAAAGTGAAAGCGGAATCCAACAGGGTATAATCGATGGTGAAACTCCACTTCCCCAGTTTCCCGTCACCCGAGATCAGGGTTCCCGGGGTACTTGCCCAGGGTGTTGACTGAACTCCGTTTCTCCTGAAATAAACCCTGGGTACCAACGGCCCGGATACCGGAACTCCGGTACCCACATCGGAAATAACGGCGGTAAAGGTCCTGTTGGAGAGCTGGCCTGTATTTCCGACAGGGTTCCAACTGAAGACGGGAGTAAACAAATCCTTCCCGGTAAAGTTTCCTTCATCGGCTCCAATGGCAATGGCTTCCTGATTATTCCGGCCCTGTCCGTCAAAATCATAAGGAATGGCCGGCAGGGGAAGTCCTGCACCGGCTACCACCGAGGTATCCCTGATATGAAGATCCACTAATGAAAGCTCACCATCCGCCATCTTAAATCCCGGATCTGCCTGGCAGGAGTGCAATTCCTGGCTAGTAACACTTTCGCGGATTTCCTGCATGGTGTTTTTGATCAGGCTGCCCTCACCGTATAATACTCCGCCTGCCTGTGGGGCATAAAACACATTGTAATCTGATAATAATCCACTGGTATTCTGTAGCCTGATGGCGTAATTCCAGCCTGACGGCCCGGTATTCGACCTGTTGTTGAAGAAAATATTATTCAGGAACCGGTGACGGGGTGTTTGATGACTACTGTATAACGAGGCCGTTTCAGTGCTGTCGGAATTGCACTGGCCGCCAATATACAGGCTGTTGAAATAAAAATTATTGTCCCCGCCTTGTTCTACCAATCCATAGATCTTTAGCGGAAGCTGAATCCCTGTACCATCTCCTTTTATACCAAGCCTGACCATGTTATTGTCGACCTGGTTGTTTCCGTTCATCAGCAATATGCCTACCATGGAGGATTCGCGGGTAGCTTCCGGAATATCGAATGAATGAACAAGGTTACCCGAGATCTTACTGTATGAGCCTGCATGACCACTCAGGCAAATACCTGTCACCCAGGGTTTTCCGTTAACATCGGAAAAAGTGCTGACAAGGCTGTGGATTGTGTTTTTTGAAATGCCGAAGCGGGATGGGATGTCGGAAGTTACTTTAATGCCGATCACACAGGCATTTCCATCCTGCGCACTATTTCCGCAATTGTTGTTAAGATGGGCAATGAAATTCCCGGTAATATGCGTTTCACCATTGTTTGTTGATATCCCGATGACCTGGTTCCTGGCCAGGTTGGAGGGGTAATTATTGACCAGCCCGCTGATCCTGTTGTTCTCCAAAGTGATGCGACCATTCCTTCCCTTGGATATGCCTGTCAGGGTCTGTGTCTGGTTCAGGGTCACTCCTGTGTTGATCCAGAGGCTGTTGAGCGTACCGTTACTGCCGATGAGATTACCGGACACAATGTATTCTCCGGTCACAAGGAGTTCTATAGCCGTAAAACTGTGGGCTGAAACCCCCGGAAGTATGCTTACAGCCCCAATCCCGTTGTTCTGAATCTCTGATTTACTGAGGGTTGCATCATCAATGCAAATACCCGCACTGTAGCTCGATTGGTTCGAATTCGCGCTGATACTGATGGAGCCGGTCCCGGTAGTATCTCCGATAATATTCCCACATAGCGTAAGCTTTCCCGGCCAGGTCTTCTGGTATTTTATCCCTCCCCAAACCGGAAACTGGGCACTCCCTACCCTGCTCGAATTCCAGAGGAAATTCCGGATCACATTGTTCCTGATAATTTCATTAACAGGGTTATTGCTCACTAAAACAATCCCGTAGAATCCATTTCCCACAGTGTTGGGAAGTACCGTCCATGGATTGCCTGAACACCCCGGCCCGCTTCCGCCAATAAAATTATCCTCTATCGTAAAACTCTCATATACAGAACAATAATAGTCATTTGTCAGATTGATTGCCTTGTGGTAATTGGCGGTTGTGGCGGTCCTGATTCCGGTCTGATAAAAACTGTTGGCGGAAATATTCCACCCGGTTGAATACTTATTAAGATAGATTCCGTTAGAGGGAAGCGAAGGATTCCAGAAATCAGAGATATTGCAATGGGTAATTACATTGCCTTTGTTGTCCTTTCCGGCCGAACCTTCAGAATATACCGCAGTGGTCGGGAAATACTGTCCGTCGCTTATATCGCAATGATCGATGGTATTATCCCGGTTCCCTCCTGGAGAATTAACCGATGATGTATAAAAACAAATTGTTCCCGGCTTGTCTGAGATCTTGTTACTTCCTTTGATGATGCAATATTCAATCAGGTTCTGGCTGGACCCATTAATGAACTGAATCGCATAACCCGTTGAATCATTGTCGATTACAAGATCAGCTTCAGTGCCTGAGGCATTCACCCTTCCATCAATGATCAGGTTTGAAACCCCGTCCAGTTTCAGGGTACCTGCCGGGCTCTTTGATTGGATGACAAGACCGGGGATGGCAGGAAAAAGGGTTAACTGGTATCCCCCTGTTACATAGAGGCTTGGTGCTGCCAGCGGGAAAACCTCATTCAGGCTGGAATATCCCGGTTGTAAGATCAGCTGGATATCCCCTGCCAGGCCAAAGGTGGTTACTGCTTCAAAAGCAGAAGTCAGATCGGGAAAATCCGGATCGGAAGCACCTCCGATGGTTAACACTCCGCTCATGGAAGGCGGATTCATGGTTAGTGAAGAGTTGCCGGAAAACACCGTATGAGCCGAATTCCAGGCTGCTATCTTCCAGTAATACAATGTGTTGAATGACAGGCCGACAACATGAAAGGAGGTTGAGTTGGCCGGTAGGCTCGCGATTAGGTTAAAAGTACTTCCGTCTGTTGATTGAAACACCTTATAACCATTTTCATTGGTGGCGTTGTCGTCCCATTGAATGGTGCAGGCAGTTCCCCCCATCGCTGAGAAAACAGGGTCACCCGGAATGGCGGGAGTAGCGGGTGGTGTAAATGAAAAAACCTGGCCACTGGCAGGCTTTGTGTTCAGGTTATTTGTTTCCGTGGTGGCACTTACCGAAGGTGTTGACCCCGTACTATTTAAAGAAAGAAACGGGACAACCCCGCTAACGGCACTGCCTTTGCCGCCTGAGATCCCGATAGATGCTGTTCCGTTCACTACATTTGCCCCTTCATCGCGGTAAATAAAAGAAACAGATCCATCGTTTTCGGACAGCCGTACCTGGAATGAAATCACCGGAGAAGAGGCGGAATAGCTCCATTTCACAGAAAGCCATTCGGCTGTGAAAACCCGGTTGGGGGCATCTCCTGTTGTTTTATAGGAAAAGTTTGTACTGACCTGGAGATTGAGATCGTCCCATAAGGGTGCAATTATGGGTCTGGGCCGGAGATTACTGGTATTGGCCAGGTTATTCTGGTAAAAGGCATTGTTCAGTGATTGCCCGAGGACCAGAAATCCATTCGTACTGGCCGAAAGGGTGGTATATTCATTCGCCAGGTAGGTAAAGGTGAATTCAATGGGAATATCATTAATGTAGCCCTCGTCCGGTGTTCCGAGGCTAAAGGCAGGACTTATGCCTCCAACAAGCGGGGAATATGTCTCCGTTGAAGGTGTAAAGCTATAATCTCCAATACTTTGCGCAAAGGAAAAGAAAGGGATAATGACAACAAGGAAAAGTGCCGTAACCGTTTTTCTCATTCTTTTTTCTCTGCAAGATAAAAAAAAGTTTCCTGCCTCCCCTTAATCACTTTTATCACTTTTATCACTTTAATCACTTTCTGACAAACATTCTCTCACTGAACACAAACGGCTCACAATCAATTACATTAACGCCCGCCATCTCAGGATGTAAAGGATTGATGAGATAATTGTAATCACCCTGAACAATGGCTGAAGGGACTTTAAAAATTAAGGATTTTGACTCCCTGACAAATTGGTCACCTAAAACTTGGGTAGAATGCGGAAATGGTAATGATCTCCAGTTGGGAGGAAGAGATTGGTTATCAATTTCCAATATTGAGCCCGGTTCAGGAAGAAAAAGAGTGACCATTTCAAATCCTGTAGGCAGGATGCCCAGCGGAAGGTGAACAGCCATTTCTGCCATGCTCAGCGCCCTGGACGAGCTTGTATAGAGCATACGTGTTCCCTTGCTGTTCCATCGGCCTCCGGTTTTTTCAGCACCTTTCCCGCTCAGGTCTCTGGCATATACCGACTTTGCCAGACGAAAAAGCATCATGCCGGTATCCCGTGTTCAATACGACCCAGTTCATCCCGGATCAACTGAATACCAAAAGAACTATCCAGCAGATCAACAGGTTTGCTTCCTCCAAGGGCCACGTTTGCGCCTGACAACCAAATACTTAGATTATCCTTTGATCCAAAAACTTCGACACCATATTTATATAACATAGTTATCTCTAAGATCTTTTCTGAGGACACCGGGTCAAAAGGCTTTTTCTCTTTTTTATACCGTTGCATGGTTCGGTCTGAGATATGGAGGAACCTGCACCATTCCGGAAGATCGAAAGGGCTTTTTTCGGCCAGCATGGTAAAAAAGGAGTAGGCAACGCCATTCCTCACTGTATCTATCAGTGAAAAGACATTATTCTCACTGGCCGTCTGATAGGTGATCATACTTTCATTTACTTCATACATGACGCTACAATTATTCTACAAATATACGTCATTTGTCATGAATTTATCGCCAATTGTCAATTTTTTTTCAACAAAAATCAAATTGAAACAACAATAATTATTCATCAGCCTCTGCTTCTCCTGGATAGACCTGATTCCTGTATTTCATTGAAGGGGACGCAAGCTTGGGCCCTAACCCGAGCTTGTCCCAGATTTCGTCTATCTTGCTGATAGTCTCGTCGTTGCTGACGGTACAATTAGGCCACCGACGTTCAAATCCATCATATTTTAAGTATTTCCTGCTTCCATCTATCACCAGCAGTGTATTTTTCCCTTCACCCTGGAGATAACAATCCCTGGCATGGTCAATGTTATTCAGCACCCGCCAGCATATGGTAGAAAGATCATCCGGTTGAACAAAAGCTTCAACAAATACAAGGATTTTAACGTCATTCAGCATGTTCTTCTCCATCATTTCCATAGCCCTTTTTCTTATTTCACCGCTTGCGGATTTGGCAAGCGGCACGATCTTTATTCCCTGCAGTTTCCCGTTAAATATAGGCCCAGGTGAATAATGAATCATTTCCTCCGACTGTTTCTTCTGCTCTCCTTTTTCCTGGGGTAATTTTTTTGTAGCATCAATACCCATCTTTCCGCCAATGGCGAAGGCTGAGCTGGCATGATCCAGCACATCCACCGGCCCCCTGGAAAAATACACATCCCTGCCCACCACCACATTCTTCATAACCGCCTTATATACAGCCATATAATCCCTCAATTCAACCCCATCACCTTTATCACCTCCATAACCTTCATAACTTTCATCACCTCCATAACCTTCATCACCTTCATCACCTCCATCACCTCCATAACCTTCATAACCTTCATCACCTCCATAACCTTCATCACCTCCATAACCTTCATCACCTTCATCACCTCCATAACCTCCATAACCTTCATAACCTTCATCACCTCCATAACCTTCATCAACAACCACCATCACCTTATTAAACATCATCTGTCCTGCCCCCCATAACGAGTTCATTACTTTCACCGCCTGGCCCGGATAGGTCTTATTTATTTTCACCAGTACCAGGTTATGGAAGACACCCTCGGCAGGCATATGCATGTCAATGATTTCCGGCACCAGGCTCATCCGGATGGGCATCAGGAAAATTCTCTCTGTCGCCTTACCCATATAAAGGTCCTCCTGTGGAGGGATTCCCACTACCGTTGCCGGGTATACTGCTGATTTTCTATGGGTTATACAGGTTATATGGAAAACAGGATAGAGATCGGTCAGGGAATAGAAACCGGTATGGTCGCCAAAAGGACCCTCAACCCTTAGATCTTCATCCGGATCGACATATCCTTCAATCACAAAATCGACATCTTCAGGCACTTCGAGTTCATTGGTCAGGCACTTCACCAGTTCAACCCTTCGTTTCCTGATAAAACCCGCCAGCAGGTATTCATCCACCTGGTCAGGAAGGGGGGCAGTGGCAGCGTATGTATATACAGGGTCCCCTCCAAGAGTGACCGTCACAGGCATCCTCTTTTTCAGTTTTTTATAGGCGTGATAATGCCTGGCTGAATTTTTATGCAGGTGCCAGTGCATTCCCGTAGAATCCGGGCCATATACCTGCATTCTGTACATGCCTACATTTCTCATCCCCGTTTCCGGATCTTTGGTGTGGACTACAGGGAAGGTGATAAAAGGTCCTCCGTCGAATGGCCAGCAGGTCAGCACCGGGAGGCTGGCCAGATCAGGCTTTTCCATCCGGATTTCCTGGCATTGTCCGGACCCTGAACGATGATGCGGAAACCATGATGACATCTGACCCAGTGAGGGAAGCAGTTTCAACTTCTCCCATATTCCTTCCCTGGGTGTGCTAAGCATTTTAAAAAGATGCTCTATCTCTCTGCCAATATCATCAAGACTTTCCACCCCCATGGCTATGCACATCCGCTTTTCCGTACCCATGGCATTCATAAGAACCGGAAAGCGGGTCCCGTTGTTCTCAAACAACAGGGCCTTCCCGCCCTGCTTCACTACCCGGTCTGCTATCTCTGCCATTTCGAAATTAGGTGAAACAAACTCCCTGACCCTTATCAATTCATGATTTACTTCCAGAAAATCGATAAAATGCTGAATATTCTTGAAATTCATGAATTTGGGTCTTTTGGGTCCGGGTCCGTCAAAATTAATTTACCAAAATTACTATATATACTATAATTTTAGTGACAAATTAACTCCATTAACATTACAATCCTTCATGCAAACCAAGATATTTTCAAACCTCTTTAGAAAACTCTACTTGCTGTATCTCATTGATTATCTGCGATATTACTATTTCCGTTTAGCCAAACAGAAATCCAACAGGAAGTTTCTCACAGAAAACCCCGGAATTATGCTACCGCCCGACTACCTTATGTATGAATCGTTTCAGCTGGATTACCGGAAATACTACCAGGACTCGGCAGATACGGCCAATTGGTTGATGGGCTTGTTTGAGAAACATACAACACTGAAAAACAAAAGCATACTCGACTGGGGCTGTGGTCCTGGCCGCATTATCCGGCATCTGCCCGGAATCCTTCAACCCGGTTGCAGTTATTATGGAACCGATGTTAATTCAGAATCTATCCAATGGTGTCAGAAGAATTTACCTGCTATTCAGTTTTCGGTGAATATGCTTCATCCGCCGCTTACCTATAAAGAGGAAACCTTCGACCTTATCTACGGTATCTCCATCTTCACGCATCTCTCTAAAAGCATGCATTCAAGCTGGATAAAAGAGCTCTTCAGGGTGCTGAGACCGGGTGGGATATTGCTGATAACCACCCAGGGGAAATCCTTCCGGAAAAAATTATTACATAGTGAATCAGAATCATTTAACAAAGGCAAATTGGTAGTCAGGGGCCAGGTCAGGGAAGGGCACCGTACCTTTTCAGCCTTTCAGCCGGAAAAGTATATGCGCAGTTTGCTGAAGGAGTTCGAAGTGCTTGAATTCATTGAAAGAGAAGAATCTCCAAGGCCTCAGCAGGACATCTGGATTGTCCGTAAAAAGTAAACGGTAACGCTAAGTTGTAACTTCTTCTGTTGTTTTCCTGGGCATATACAGGTCCATGGCCACCAATACCGCGGCTAATCCCCAGAAGGGGACGGATGCCTTGTCAGAATCCAGAAAATTGTTTAATAACCCATGGATCAGATAGGTAAAGATACCTAATACGATCAACAGGCTGATAAGCCTGATCTCCCGGTCGGCAGCCCGCTGGTAAACCCTTATACCGGTGAACATGATCAATACTGCGATAGCAATAAAACTTAACATGCCTAAAACCCCCGATTCGGCCAGGGGTCCTATATATTCACTATGGGCATTGCCCCGGTCGCCGGCATTGGTGCTTATAATCGTCCGTTCCTGCGAATTCTGGAAAGGGGCATATAAAAACTGGTAAGTGCCCGGGCCCCAACCTAAAACAGGCCGCTCATTAAACATTCGGATAGCCGACTTCCACCGGTTGATGCGTTCCAGGTTGGAAGCATCAGAAGAAATATTGGAAATGGATTGTATGTGCTCAACAATATTACTGCTGGAGTCCTGCTTGTTCTTCTCCAGCTTCATGAAGATCTGGTTCTGGAACATCACAAACAAGGCCACTGCCCCAATGGTCATCAGAAAGATGGTTCTCAGCCTGATCTTAAAAACAATGAGCACCATCAGCAAGAGAGCGGCCACTACGCTTACCCAGGCGGCCCGGCTGTACGACAGAAATATGGCCAGCACCAGGATGGCAGAGGCGATAAAGGAAACCAGCCTCATTGTCTTGTTATAGTCCCTGTTAAAACATAAGCCGACAGTAATAGGGATAAAGATGGCCAGTATGGCGCCATAAGCAGTATGATCATTGTAAAACGGTGTCATCACCCAATGACCGGGATCCTCTTCAAAACCCCATAAGGAGTGATTATATATGGTGTAAAAAACAACCCCGATAAGGGGAATGACATAAAACCAGATGAAAAGATGAATATTTTTCTTCTCTTTAAAAAACTGGCTGATAACAAAATAACAGGGAATCACAAACCAAAGCCTGGCCAGAAAAAACTTAAGTGAAACAACTATGTTTTCACTGGTAAAGGTTGTAACCAGCATCCAAAACAGGTTGAAAATGATAACCAGGCTCAGCGGATGCTTCCATACCCTTTTGTCGAAGTCATGCAAATACAGCTCTCTCAGCAGGAAAACCAGCAGTATACCTGCCAGCAAAGGCTCTGTAGGCAACGAGATCCCTGCTCCGTATTCCGGATCGCGGTATATCACGGCCAATGGCGTGGCAAAAACAATGATGAGCAAGACTTTGTCGAGGGAGTAAATGTACAAGATGATGAGAAGTAAGACTACCGGGATAATGAAACCCCAGTAATACTCCTTATAAACCAGGTAGGCATTGGCAAGTATAAACAGTATGCTTACCAGGTAGACCCATCGTAATTTGATCTGATCAATCAAGGCTGACGGGTATTAAATTTAAACATTGGGAATTGAGGCCGCCTGATTTACTTTCAGTTTCCTGTTCTCGATGAAAGAAATCACAACCAATGACAGGAAAAAAGCAGCCAGTACACTAAAAGTAATGATCAGCCATGGCTTTGGAAATGCCTGTTTATCAGACACATATGGATCAACAACAAGGTTTGTGTAAGTATAGTTCCGGTTATCATTCAGCATGGCCTGGTCGTATTTAAGTTTGAGCTCACTGTAGGCGAGGGCTTCACTCATTGCCAGGCTCGATAACAGCACCATCTCATTATCATGAACGGCAGCTTTTGGTTTCATCCGTTTGATTTCTCTTTCCTTATTCACTTTGTTATCCATCTTATCCATGAAACTCTTCATCAGCAAGGGGTCCATATTCGCCATAGGTGTTTTGACCTCTGTTCCCGTCAGTCCTTCGATAACCGTTTGAATCGAATCCAGGGATTTTCTTTTCTTCTCCAGAATCTCTCTATAGTTCAGTACAACTTCATGGAACTTGATCTTCTGCAGGTTCTTGACCTTAAGGTCATAATAAGAAAGAACCGCTTTCACCATGTCACAGGCGATTTTCGGGTCAGTGTCAAGGATGTTCACAACAACAGATTCGAACTCTGTCTTCCTGATATTCACCCTGTTGCCATACAGATAAAGCAAGTTGGAAACATAGTGCTCATCCTGTTTATTTAATCCCCAGTGGGCTCCCAGGTCAAACTTATGAATAACACTGTCGCGTATGGATGATGAATTCATCAGCTGAAGCATCTGCTCAGTCTCACTTTCATCGGAATAAGGAAAAATATTGGAGGGATAAACGATCGCGAAGGATTTATATAAAGGCTTGATAAACAACTTACTGGAAAACAAAGCTGATAGGATAACAGAAGCTATGACCAACACCAGCAGGTGGAATTTCCACTTCAGGATGAGTTTGAAAATGTTCATATAATTAAAAAATGAATCCATATTTAACTCCGGTATTTCGAGCCTTAACCGCCATGTAAACTCAGGTTTTGGTATCGTCAGCCGTTTTTTTTTAACTCCGGTAATCCCAGCACATTCTTATTCCTCATCACACTCTCAACGGCTATCAGCACCAGTATGCAAAACAACAACGACGACAAACTGGTAACCAATACGATGAGCCAGCGTACCGGGTATGTTTTCTTTTCAGCTTTAAAGGCACTGTTAACAATAAATTTCTGGGGAAGGACCTGTTCGGCATCAATCTTTGATTCGGCATATTTTGCCTTGATCTGGCTCAGCTGTTTCTTTTCATGAAGCAAGGCATCCCTAAGTGAAACATATGCGCCTCCATAAATAGCCAGTACACTTAATTTATCATCGAGGGCTTTAACACCCCGGCTGTTTCCTTTGGCGATCTCAATGGCCAACTGCTGGTTGATCATCTCTGCCTGGGTTTCGTAATCGTGAACGCCTAGTTTCCTGAGGGCGGTCATCGAATCTTCCATCTGCTTAACCTGCCGTTCAAGTTCCAGGTATTCAGACTCAACGATCTTATACCCCTGCATGGCCCTTTCTCTTACCATCTGGTTTTTAACCGAATCCACCAGGTTTGAAATCGTATTGGCAATATCGGCTGCCATCTGCGGATCTCTGTCGAGAACAGACACCTGTACAGCCATGTATTCAGTCCGTCTGAAGGTTATATTGGCCTCATACTCACGGAATAAGCGCGTGTTTTTATACCTGTCGGTACTGTCGATGCCATAATGATCCATCAGGTGAAATTTCTGCACGATCCGGGATCGTATAGAATTCGCATTTAAAATCTGCAGCAGCTGTTCAGCCTGTTCCTCCTCTCCGAATTCCATAATATCCTGTTTCGAGGCCGAAGATTCACTCAGCAGCGCTTTTGAAATGGAGTTCGTACTGGTAGGGAACATGATCACCGTCGATTTAAACTTGGGCGTGATAAATAAAGGCGATGAGAAGAAATACGAGGATACTACAGCTGCCAAAACGACTATTATCAACGTTTTCCGCCACTTATAAAGAAAGAGAAAAAAATTGGACGAATTAAAATCGAAACGGGAGGTGTTTGCCATTGCCAGTAAAACCCTGATTTGTAACAGGGCCGTAAATATAGAAATTTATTTGACTCGCCAAGGTTGTCATGGCGGTTTTTCATCATTCATTGCGGACAATGGCCAGGACTGAGCGCAGATGCACCAACCGAAGCAGTGAAGCCAGCCCCAGGGAAAGAATGACCATGCCTAAAAAGCGGTATATCCACGCACCAGGGAGTTCCTTCGATAAAATATTAATGACCAGTACACCTGCAACAAAGATCAACACCCTGCCCAAGAACAAATAATCGACCTTGAACTTAAAGATTCGCTGAACCACCAGTATTTGAAGGGTCGCGATAAAAACCTGAGTGGTCAGGCTGGCAAACGCCGATCCAAGTGCCATAAAGCGGGGTATCAGAAAATAATTCAGTAACAGGTTGATGATCACGGCACTGGCCGACATCAGGTTCATTTCCTTCAGATTCCCGTTGGCAGTCAGAAGTGTCCCGAAAATATAAGTCGCCGAAATTGGGATGAAACACCCCATCAGGAACTTAAATACTTCAGCCGACTCCCTGACATGTTCCTTGTATAAAAGCCCCATCACTTCGTTACAATAGAAAAATGATCCGAAGGCCATGATAACCGATACCATCATCAACAGAGATGTGGACAATTTTACCATATGCTCGATCGATTGACGAACTTTAAGCATCTTCGAAAAAATGGGAAGCAGCAATACGGAAAACAGGTAGGCGATCATATTGCTGGCATCCAGCAGTCGGTAGGCAGAGGCATAGATCCCTACCTGCTTTTCGCCGACCGTACCCGGTATCATCCTTTCAATCATTACCGAATCAACCCTGGTGTAAAACATCATCAACAACACCAATATGGCATAAGGGAAACTCTGCTTTATGATGAGAAGAAAAAATGGCCGACTCCAGCTTAACCTCTTAAATGCCGCCTTTTTAATTACTACCAGGAAAGCAACAACGGCTGTTAACAGATACGCCAGCGTTTGACTATAGACAAACCATTCAATACGGAATGCCTGGCTGGTAAAATTACCCCACAACAACGCACCACAGATACCTATCATCAGCAAACGGTCAAGGATCGACAAAAAACTATCGGTCTTGAACAACAAGAGTCCTGATACATTAGACCGGAGATAAAAAATAAGTGATATCAGGAATTGGTTGATACCCAGGAAAACCAACAACCGCAACTGATAAAGATTATATCCGACGAGCAGGGCGGCTGAAAACAAGATGATCACATAGGCCACCCCCAGTAACATCTTCAAAATCACAATGCTGCTGAAATGCTTATTCAACAGGTGATTGTTCTGGGCAATATTCCTGTTGTTGAAGTTGGTAATTCCAAGGTCCAGGATAATATTGAAAAGAAAAGTAAAATTGAAAATGGCAAAATATGTTCCGTATTCAGCCGCCCCTACCATGTTCTGGACGGTCCTGTCAATACCGAAAATCCAGAAGGGTTTGATCAGGAAATTCAGAAAGAGTAGTAATCCCAGGTTGGTAAGAAACTTACGTTGCATGTATTATCCCGTTAGGGGTTGGACAGTAGTTTCGGGAAATGAGCAAAAATTCGGATATTTGTCGCAAATGTATCAATATTTATCTTTGTTTTTTAACATTCACCCTCTAAGAATGTGTTGAAGTGGAAAATCTGCGGATTGCGGTAAATACCAGGTTGTTACTGAAAAATAAGCTGGAAGGGATCGGATGGTTTACCTTCGAAACCTTAAAACGTATTTGTACCCAGCATCCTGATATTCAGTTCTTTTTTATTTTCGAC
>JAPLDE010000042.1:49286-102532 GCA_026391855.1 Bacteroidota bacterium
TTGCTGATAACATCACCCCACTTGTCGTCTCTCCTCAGGCCCGCCACCCTATTCTTTTCTACATCTGGTTCAACATTACCCTGGCCTCCCTGCTTAACTCCCTGAAACCTGATCTGTTCCTTTCTCCCGATGGTTATGGTTCTCTGCCATTTAAAGGAAAATCTCTGCTGGTGATCCACGATCTGAATTTTGAACATTATCCTGCCGACTTACCCTGGCTGGTCCGATGGTATTACCGCTACTTTTTCCCCCGTTTCGCTAAAAACGCCAACCGTATTGCCACAGTTTCAGAATTCTCAAAAAAAGATATTTCCACCCGGTACGGCATACGGGAAGATCTCATCGATGTCGTCTATAATGGTGTAAATGAATTATATACCTCCGAATCAGAAGAAAACACCCTTACCCCGATTGCATCTGTAGCCGATGGCAACCCCTACTTTATTTTCATCGGTTCTCTGCATCCCAGGAAAAACCTGGTAACCCTGTTTAAAGCTTTCGATATTTTCAAAAACCAGGATACGGCTAATACCAAGCTCGTCATCGCCGGTGAAAAAAAATGGTGGACTTCGCAGATAAAATGGGCCTACGCATCTATGTTTTTTCGAAAGGATGTGATTTTTACCGGCAGGTGTACGGTAAGGGAATTGAAACATGCCTTGTCTGAGTCAATTGCATTAGTGTATGTTTCTTATTTTGAAGGCTTTGGAATACCCATCCTGGAGGCTTTTGCCTGTAAAACGGCGGTTATCACCTCTAATGTCACCTCTATGCCTGAAATTGCCGGCGATGCCGCCCTGCTCGTTGATCCTTTCGATAAACATGCCGTGGCTGAAGCCATGCAAACAGTGGCCTCTTCCGCTGACATCAGGAAGGAGTTGATTATCAAAGGCCTGGCCCGTGTGAAGGAATTCAGCTGGCAGAGGTCTGCAGATCTTCTTTGGAATTCAATACTAAAAACCATTCAGCAACACAACGATTAATCATAATTCAGGATGCCTGATAAAAAATACAATGTACTCATTCTGGGGGCAGGAGGCCGGGAACATACGCTGGCATGGAAAATATCACAGAGTCTGCTTCTTGGCAACTTATATACCGCACCGGGTAATGCAGGCACAGCTGCCCTGGGTGTTAATCTGCCGGTGTCGGAAACCGATTTCCCGGCCATCAGAAAGGCTGTCCTCGACCATCAGGTCAACCTGGTGGTGGTTGGCCCGGAAGCCCCGTTGGTTAAAGGGATAAGCAACTTTTTCATAGCTGACCCCCTGTTGGCCCATATCCCTGTCATTGGCCCTCCTAAAGAAGGGGCCATGCTGGAAGGAAGCAAGGATTTCGCTAAAAAATTCATGCAGCGTCATGGGATCCCAACCGCTGTCTACCAAACATTTAATTCCGGACAGCTGAAAGAAGCGCTGGACTTTTTGCAGACCATGACAGCCCCTTATGTTATCAAAGCCGATGGCCTGGCTGCCGGCAAAGGTGTGGTGATCTGCTCCTCATACCAGGAAGCAGCCGGTGAGGTGAAGGCCATGCTCATGGATAACAAATTCGGAGAAGCCGGACGTAAAGTTGTTATCGAACAGTTCCTGAGAGGTATAGAACTCTCGGTCTTCGTGCTTACAGACGGGAAATCTTTTCTTATCCTCCCTGAAGCCAAAGATTATAAAAGAATCGGAGAACAGGATACCGGCCCGAACACAGGAGGAATGGGTTCCGTTTCACCTGTCCCTTTTGCCGGTGGAGCCTTTTTCGAAAAAATTAAGAACCGGGTAATTATACCTACGATCAATGGACTGATATCGGACCATATTCTATACCGCGGATTTATCTTTTTTGGCCTGATCAAGGTCGGGAACGATCCTTATGTTATTGAATATAATGCCAGGCTGGGAGATCCTGAAACAGAAGTCATCATTCCCAGGATAAAGAATGACCTGCTGGATCTTTTCCGGGCTCTTTCACAGGGGGAACTGTCAACACGCCACATCATCACCGATACCCGGCATGCAGCCTGTATCATGATGGTGGCACCCGGCTACCCGGGGAACTATCCTAAAAACCTGGTAATTAACGGACTACAGAATCTCTCCGGGGTCATTCCTTTTCATGCGGGTACAAAAACCGGGAATTTTCCGGGTGAGGTGCTCAGTAATGGAGGTAGAATCCTGGGAATTACTGCGCTCTCTTCCTCCCTTGAATCCGCCCTGCAATCCGCTTACCTCGCATGCCAATCCATAGATTATGAAGGTAAATATTATCGAAATGACATCGGTAATGATGTAATAAACTAGTATTCTGTTGCTTATGAAGCCCGATAACGTTATTCTCTGGCTGATAGGATTAAGCTTTGTAGGCTTTCTGATCGGTCTGGTGGGAAAGAATACCAATAACCATAAAAAGAAATCTTTTCGGTTTGAAAGCTTTTTTACATGGATTTCAATTGTTTCGGTCACTACATTGATAATTTTGGCTTTCCTTTATACCATCCTTTATACTTAATCTGTCAAACCAATGCTGATCAGGTTATTCAGGTCTGATTTCACCTTTCAGTTTATCATCCTTCTGATACTGGCTGTTCTGCTTTGGCTTCCGGCTTTGCTCAACCCCTTGCCTGCTGCAGCTGCATGGTCACCTTTTGGTGTATACGCCGTTGTCGTTTCCGTTTTCAACAATCTCCCTTTCCTCAGGACCTTACTGGCAATGCTGCTGGTGCTTACCGAAGGGATCTTCCTTACCTTGTTGCTCACCAATCACGACCTTTCACCCCGTAACAGCGCCATGCCTGTTATCATATACCTGATCTTCATGAGCTGGCATCCTTCCATGCTCACCTTTCATCCAGCCATTTTTGCCAATGCCTTCCTTATCTTGTTTCTTTACATGTTTCTCAATGTATATGAACGTCCTGATGCCTTCAAAGAAGTGTTTTCTGCCTGTTTTGCTCTCTCTCTCTCGGTTTTCTTCGATTTTTCAGGGGTGGTTTTTATATTGCTGGTTTGGTTCGGGTTTCTGCTCTACAGGGTATTCTCCTGGAGAGAATGGGCCATCAGCCTGGTCGGATTCTGCCTCCCCTTGCTTTTTGCCGGATTTTATTATTTCTGGAATGATCAGTTTTTTATACAGATAAAAAGAATGACTGACTTCCTCTTTAAGATCAACCTGATTGATTTGCATTTTGAACCGGTTACGATGATAGTGGTCATCATTATGGCCTTGTTCACCTTCTCCGCCATACTGAAAGTGCTGGGTGTCATCCAGGAAAAGGTGATCAGCATCAGGAAAAAATTCCTCTTCATGATCTGGTTTTTTATTCTGGCCATCCCGGTTTTCTTCTTTTCCGGAGAATTCACTGAATGTGAAAGTATTATTCCTGTCATATGATGGTTTAACTGACCCGCTCGGAAGGTCGCAGATATTACCGTATTTGCAGGGTTTGTCGAAAGAGGGTCGTCAATTTCATGTTCTCAGCTGCGAAAAGGTCGAAACTTACCGTATCCACCGGGAAACCGTTGCAGCGATCTGCCGGCATTACGGAATTGAATGGACCTGGTTGCCATTTCCTGAGAATAAAGGAATGCTGAGTCAGTTCAGGCTGCTGAGGGACTTTACCAGACTGGCTCTTGCTATTGCCATGAAAGAAAAAACCGGGCTGGTCCACTGCAGAAGCTACCCGGCAGCCTTAACCGGGTTAAGGATCAGAAAAAAACTGGGTATCCCGTGGATCTTCGACATCAGGGGTTTCTGGATTGATGAACGAAAAGAAGGAAAGATCTGGAATACCGGGAATCCAGCCGTACGTCTGGTCATTCTTCTGTTCAGGATGGCCGAACGAAGCCTCTTCCGCCAGGCCGATACAATTGTTTCTCTTACAGATAAGGGGAAAGAGATCATTGAAAATAAATTTTTCCGCGGAATATCAGCCAGGCCTGTCCGGGTCATTCCCTGTTGCACTGATTTCAAGGTGTTTAACCCCGGCATCCGGACCGAAAGAAATTCGGTTAGAAACCGGCTGAATATTCCGTCCGATGCCTTCGTGCTCACCTACCTGGGTTCCATCGGAACCTGGTACCTGCTGGAAGAGATGCTTGACTTCTTTAAATTATTAACACAATCAAAACCAGGATCTTACTTTTTATTTATTACCAACGAACAACCAGACAAGATCAGGGTTACTGCAGGAAAAAAAGGAGTTAGCCCTGAGTCCCTGCGAATCACATCGGCTCTTCATGGGGAGGTCCCGGCACTGCTGGGAATAAGCGACTGGGGAATTGCGCTGATCAGGCCCACGTGGTCCAAACAAGCCAGCTCCCCCGTAAAATGGGCGGAATTCCTTGCCTCAGGGATACCCCTGGTAGTTAATAAAGGAATTGGCGATGTGGATAGTCTTCAGCACAGGCTACCAGGCCTTGTAGCCATCGCAGGGTTCACTGAAAGTGAATATTCACGGGCGATTTCTATGCTTTGCGACACCCGGGTTTATGATCGGGAAACGATTTCCTCACAGGCCCGCCAGGTGTTCGACCTTCCCATTGCGATAAAATCCTATTCAGAAGCCTACCGGGCTGCCTCTAACAAAAAAGTGCTCATTATTGCCTCGCACCGCCCCGACCGTGCGCCTAACCAGCGGTTCAGGTTCGAACAGTATTTCGGGTTCCTTCAAAATAATGGTTTTAGCTGTCAGCTCGCCTATATCATTCATGCCAGAGAAGATGCTTTTATGTATCAAAATGGCCATTTCCTGAAAAAAGCCCTTTTCTTTTATGTAAAGTCATGGATAAGAAGATGGAAGGTCTTAAAGGTTAAAGATCATTATGACCTGATCATAATTGCCAGGGAAGCCCTGATGACAAGGTCAACCTATTTTGAAAGACACCTGAGAAGAAGCCGGGCAGCTTTTGTATTCGATTTCGATGACTCCATCTGGCTCTCAAATGTTTCGGCTGCGAACCGCTACTTTCACTGGCTGAAGAATCCCGGCAAAACGTCCAGCATCATCAGCATGTCGGATCTGGTGATCGCCGGGAACCAATATCTTGAAAAGTATGCATCTGAATTCAATTCAAAAGTCGTGGTCATCCCAACCTGCGTCGATACGGATGAGTTCCGTCCGACGAATCATCCTTCCTCAGAGAATATCCCGGTGGTGATTGGCTGGACAGGTAGCATTACAACCATTCCACACCTTGGGTACATTGAATCTGCCCTTCTCTCTGTAAAAGAAAAGTATGGCGATCGTATCCGGTATTTAGTGGTCGGCGATGAAAACTATATGAACTCCCGGCTGGATATCAAAGGGCTGCCATGGTCGCTGGATACGGAAAAACAACTCCTTTCCCGCTTCGATATCGGGATCATGCCCCTGCCCGACAACAAATGGACCAGGGGTAAATGCGGCTTTAAGGGTCTTCTATGCATGGCGATGGGCATCCCCGTCATTATGTCCCCGGTCGGGGTTAATAGTGAGATCATTACAGATGGGGTTAATGGTTTCCTGGCTGAGGATCACCGGCAATGGGTTGAAAAACTGAGCCTGCTGATCGAATCTTCCTCCCTGAGAAAACAGTTAGGCGCAAGGGGAAGGGAAACAGTCGTAGAGCACTATTCAGTAAATGCCTGGAAAAATAAATACCTTGAATTGTTCTCAGCATTAACCGGTAAACCATGCTAAAAACAGGATTCACAAGGGATCTCCTCGAAGCAGGATGTGATGAGGCAGGAAGAGGATGCCTGGCAGGCCCCGTTTATGCTGCAGCCGTGATCCTTCCACATAACTACCAGCATCCCATGCTGAATGATTCAAAAAAGCTTTCTGTAAACCAGCGAAACCTCCTCCGTGACGAAATTGAACACCATGCACTGGCCTGGGCGGTGGCTTCCCTCGATCATGAAGCCATCGACCGGGAAAATATCCTTTGGGCCTCTGTTCACGCAATGCACCTGGCATTGAGTAATTTAAATATGAAACCTCAATTGGTCCTGGTCGACGGAAACCGGTTCAGGCCTTATCTTGATATCCCTTTTCAGTGTATCGTGAAAGGAGATGCCACTTTTTCTTCCATTGCAGCCGCCTCTATCCTGGCAAAAACACACCGTGATGAATATATGATCCAACTTCACGATCAACACCCTGAATATGAATGGATTAAAAATAAAGGTTACCCCACTGCTTCCCATATACGGGCTGTCCAAAAATTAGGCATCTCTCCTTATCACCGAAAAACATTCAGGATATCAGGCCAGGTAAAGCTGTCCTTTGACGAGTAATCACTGCCCAATGGTCAGGATTCCCGGGGTTTGGTGCTCCTGAGCCACAACTTCTGACCCTTGTATGGCTGATTTCCTTTCTCCATCCGGTTCTTCCTGTACAAAAACTTCATTTTTATCCCGTACAACTGCGAAATAGTGTATATGGTCTCATGAGGCTTTACAATATGAAATTCCTTTTCTGCACGCCTTCGTTTTGGTTGAATATAGATGATCTGACCTTGTTTGATCTCATCCTTTTTCGACAACTCATTATATCGGCAGATCTGCCAGGTCATCAGATCAAGATCTTCTGCAAGTTTCTTAATATTGTCACCTTTTAGCGAAACAGTGAACTTTACCCTGTTGTTCCTGTATACCTGCCGTCTGACAACCCCAAAGCTGATCACTTCTGCATCGCTGGTCCTCACCATTTCCTTGTATTCCTTGGGCAAACTGTCGATGGTAAACGAAAACTGCTCCCCGAAAGGCAGGTCCCCTGCATGATCAAATTCAAATAACCGGTTATCTTCAATAATTTTGATAAGCATCTGCGGGTATTGAGGATTGGTGGCATATCCGGCCTTCTTCAGTCCGTAGGCCCATTCTTTGTAATCGGTTGGCTTCAGCTCAAAAAGAAACGCATACCTGGGCCGGGAACAAAGAAAACGGGTATGATCTTCAAAGGATTGGTCTGGTGTGCGGTATTTCCGGAAACACTCGTTCTTCTCATCATCATCCTTGTAATAGGCTTCCCCGTCCCAATCCTCATGACACTTTATTCCGAAATGATTGTTAGCATTAACCGCCAGGTCACTGTTCCCGTTTGCCGATTCAAGTATTCCCTGGGCAAGAGTTATACTGGCCGGGATTCTGTGCTCCTTCATCTTACGGATCGCGACCTCTTTATACCTTGAAATATATTCCTGCACCGAAACCTGAGCAGGGACTCTTTGCCCCATGACAAGGCAGGAAACAAGTAAGATTCCACCTAAATTAAGTAATGTCCTTATATTCATGCCATTTCATTCCTGAATCTACAAAATAAAGGGTTTATAAGGCAGAATTCAACCTCTCTCCAATGAAAAAGCAAACAACCCTTTGTTAATTTACTTATCTTCACCACTTTAAATCATTCTTTTCTATGGATCTGATTTTGAAATACTTCCCTGAAATTTCATATCAGCAACAGCAAACCCTTGCCTCCCTCAAACCCTTGTACGAATATTGGAATGACAGGATCAATGTAATCTCCAGGAATGATATCGTTCATTTTTATGAACGTCACCTGCTTTTTTCCTTGTCTGTAAGCAAAATCATTTCCTTCATACCCGGAACCCGTGTGATTGATGTGGGAACAGGGGGAGGGTTTCCTGGAATTCCCCTGGCGATCCTCTTTCCGGATACTCAATTTACCCTTATGGACTCCATTGCAAAGAAAACAAAGGTGGTAAACGAAATAATAAAAGCATCTTCATTACAAAACACAGTGGCAATTACTTCAAGATCTGAAGGTTATCATTCAACTTTCGATTTTATCCTGGGGAGGGCAGTGGCTTCACTCCCTGTCTTTATTAAACAAACGTATCATTTGATACTACCGGGGTCTCTTAACACTTTGCCAAATGGGATTATTTACCTCAGGGGAGGGAATGATGAACCCTGGCTCAACAACAAGAACTATTCGGTCAGAGAGTGGCCATTGAAAAATTGGTTTGAGGGTGAATTCTTTGAAACTAAGAAGGTTATACATATAACGAGACATACTTAAGGAAATTAACTCGATTTTATGACCTCAAATCATTAAACTGTTCAATCTTTTATTTTACTTAGCATATTATTCACAAAAAAGGAGGAACTATGTCAGAACAACGCAAATTTGTACCTTTTGTATCCCCGGAGACCAATATGGCCGAATTTACCCTGAGAGCCGTCATCATTGGCTTGGTGATGTCGGTTATTTTAGGTGCGGCCAATGCCTATCTGGGGCTTAAAGCAGGAATGACCATTGCGGCCACTTACCCGGCTGCTGTTATCGGGATGGCTATCCTTAAAATAGTGAGAGGATCCATTCTCGAAGAAAACATCGCCCGTACCGTTGGTTCAATCGGTGAATCAGTGGCTGCCGGTGCCATCTTTACCCTTCCTGCATTCTTCGTGGCCGGTCTCTGGAAAGATTTTTTTACCCCTGGACATTACATCACGTCATCGATGATATTGGTGGCCGGTGGGGTGCTTGGCATCATGTTCGTTGCCTTGTTGCGCAAGGTGATGGTTGAAGATGCCGAATTACCCTTCCCTGAATCAGTAGCCGCTGCCGAGATCCATCAGGCTTAAAACCCTTGGAGAAATGAAGTTTTTTGCTTCTTCCTGGGAAAAATTCGTGACATTCTCAAAGCAAACCATCACTGGGACTTCGATCTCCGGACAAGGAGGACTTTTACTCAGCTCCCCCGGGATCAGCCCGGCTTACATGGGAGTCGGCTATATCATCGGCCCCAAACTGGGTGCCCTGAACTTTAGCGGGGGCCTTATCGCCTGGGGATTGCTCGCACCTATGATCCTCTACTTTATAACGCCTTCCTTAGACCTCAGCGCATGGGCTACTTACCTGATGGCTAAGGATTCAACCCTGACCATGGACGCAGCCCTCCAAAAGGTTAGTAATCCATCCTTCCAGATCTTCCAGATATGGAAATTTATCGTTCGGCCTATTGCCATTGGAGGTATGCTGATGGGAGCCAGTTTTACCCTGTTCAAGATGAGAAAAAGTCTCATCGAAGGGGTCAGACGGTCCATAAACGATGTCAGGAAAGCTGCCTCCGGTAGCGAGTCCTCCACCATCAGGACAGAAAAAGACATCCCTTTTACCTGGATTATCATCGGTATCCTGGGTGTTGCAGTCCTTACCTTTATTATCGCCTTTTTCATTTTTCAGGCCACATTCATTATTTCGCTGGTGGCAGCCACTGTGCTTATTATCCTTGCCTTTTTCTTCGCAGCCGTTTCCGGTTATTTGGTCGGTATTATGGGCTCCAGTAATAATCCTATCTCCGGCCTTACTCTTACTGCACTGGTAGTTACTGCCCTTATCCTCGTTGCCCTGGGTGCTTCAGGAAATGCAGATGTAGGAACCGTGCTGGGTGTTGCTGCCGTGGTATGCGTATCCGCAGCCGTAGCCGGGGAAATGCTCCAGGACCTTAAGGCTGGTCATATTCTCGGTGGTACACCCTGGAAAATGCAGATTGGTGACCTCCTCGGTGTCGTCCTTGCCGGTTCTGTTATGTTCGGTGTGCTTGTGATCCTTAACCAGGGAGATATTGCACAGGGACTGAAACAAGGCTATGAAGGCGGGTTCGGAAGCAGTAAATTACCTGCTCCCCAGGCCAGCCTGATGGCTATGCTATCACGGGGTATCGTTGAAGGTCAGATGGCCTGGCCACTGATCATTGTAGGCATGTTGATGGGTCTCGGATTCATTCTGATGCAGGTAAAAAGCCCGATGCTCGTCAGCGTAGGCATGTACCTCCCGCTTGAAACAACTTTCGCCATCTTTCTAGGCGGTCTCGTTAAAGGTGTGGTAGATATTTTTAACGACAAAATGAAACATAATGAGGCTCAAAAAGCCCGCGTTGAAAATACTGGTGTTCTCCTGGCCTCCGGCTTCATTGCCGGTGAAGCCCTGATGGGTTTGGTATTTGCTCTCTTCTACTTCCTTGAAGTACCACTACCTTCAATCTTTACCAACCCTTCATTTTATATCAGTCTTCTTGTACTCACCATTATCGCTGTTGTACTGATCTGGATCCCTGTTAAAAATGCCGGTAAACCGGATGATCCTGCTCCTCCTGTTGCAGTGATGTAATTCATTAATACAGTAAAAAAAGGTGCTGATTCATTTCAGCACCTTTTTTTTATACTTTTACCACTAATAACAATACCCCATATGGCGCAATCTGCTGCCTTACCCCAAAAGATCAAAGACAAATCGGTCAACTACCTGGACCTGATCCCCTCACCCATCCTGAGCCATCAAATCGAAGAATCCGGGCTCGTTACCCTGCTCGTTCCCCGGTTTCGTTCCCCCTTTTGGTCAAGATTCATTAACCAGCATACACCAAAGAAAGATATTCTGCTTAAACTGGATGAGCTGGGCTCCTCAACCTGGATCCTTCTTGATGGTAAAAGAACGGTTGAACAAATTTGCATTGAACTCACCTTGACCCTTGGTGAAAAAATCCATCCTGCTGAAGAACGCGTAACTAAGTTTTTATCACAATTATACAGGAATAAATTTATCTCTTTCTACTTATCTCCCTCTCCCGGCAACAATTCATAATTCATTCTTTTTCATCCTGTTATATTAACAGAAAATCTTTTCTGAACCTTAACTATGTCACCACTGTCATCCTTAGGGTTCATATTCTTCAAACAAATTAATATTTATTGACGCTTTAAATGTTTGTTAACCAACAATGTCTTTATCTCATTGTGCCGTTAGATACTTTCTCTTTGTGCTTAATCGATCAGGTTTTAGCGCTTTCTCTTCCTTAATGTGCCTTTAGGCACAAAACCCCTGTAGTAACCAAGGTCCGGCAACCCGTTCCCGTGCCGTAGGTACGGAACAAAAAGCTGGCTATAATAAGAAAATCTTCATGATTTTTACAGAACACCCCATAAAAAAAGGTCGACCCTTTCGGATCGACCTTTTTTTTCAGTAGGTGATTCTCTATTTGGAGAGAACCATCATTCCAGACTTCAGATAATCCTTTGACTGGCCCTTTACTTCAATCTTGTAAGTATAGATACCAGGTACTAGGCTATTTCCGTCGAAGTTTACTTTGTATGTGTTTGCAGCTTGCTCAACATTGTCAACCAATGTGGAAACTACTTCACCAAGGAGGTTGTAAACCTTCAAAGTAACTTTTCCATTCTCCGGCAGGTTGTAAACGATCTCGGTTACATCCTTGAACGGATTCGGATAGTTGCTTATACTGTATTCCTCAACTGCAACAGCAAGTTTAGGATAGGTTAGGTTTACATTCTGAATAACGGTTGCATACCTGTCACCAAGTTCGCTGATAGCATCCAGTGTCAGAGCCAGTTCACCATTGGCAACGCCATTGATGTTCTTCGTTCTGAGCTGTAAGGTTAACAGTGCATCCATATCAGACAGGTTGATTTCCTTCATGTTGTACCATGAAATTCTCAGTTCTCCGTCAATGGCGGTGAAAAGAACATCATTGGTAATGTTGTTGCAGACAGCAACACCTTCAACGTTGATCAGGTTCTCAGGATAGTAAATCACCATGGAAATGGCACCTACTTTCAGGGTTCCCTTTACATTGATCGGCAGCTCGAAGGATTCGTATGACTTGATTTCCTTTACACCGGCAGTGTTCAGGTTAATAGAAGGAGTGATCTTTGCGAACGGCGGTGTATAGGTTGCATTTACATCACCATAACACTCTGCCTTGAAGTTATTGATAACATCAGTATTAATGATGGTAACAGTATTTACTTCGAATGCCCAGTCACCAACAGGGAATGAATTGATCTGGTTTACAAACCTCTTGGCAACCATTAAGGCGTCAATTGAGTTCACAACACCATCTCCGTTCACGTTGGCGGCTTTCAGGTAGATGCCGTGTAACGGTGTAATTCCTGCAAAATGCTTCATGATCAACAGAGCGTCATTGGAGTTTACACCTCCCCATGCCTTGGTACTGGAAGCACTTACTGTGTAAGCACCTGGTGCCAGGTTGGTGAAGCTATAGAAACCATCTTGATCGGTAGGAGTAGTAGCAAGTGTGGTAGTTCCCTGTTTCAGAATTACGGTGATTGCATGCATCGGGGTATTGGCAGTGTTACCATAAGTAACATTACCACTCAGTCCGTATACATAACAACCTGCAACGCTGATTTCTGAAGTGGCAGAACCAATACAGCCATTTCCGTCAACATAAGTATAGGTTATGGCAAATGTTCCGACTGCAGATGGGGTAAATACTCCATTAACAACACCATCGCCTGAGTATTCTCCGCCACCAGGGAAACCACCGGTCAGTACCAGCGGATCGCCATTGAGACATAAGTTGCCATATTGCGGGATTGTTACATTCGGCATCGCGTTAACAACCAGGTTCTTGTTTGCAGTAGCTGAACAGCCATTGCCATCATAATACTCATAAGTTACCTGATAAGTACCTGCGCCGTAAGCACTTGGATTGAATGAAGTAGCTAATACTCCGTTGACATAGTAGAATCCGCCGACAGGATTACCGCCCGTCAGGTCAAATTCAGCAGCATCAAAGCAAACTGGGTAGAAATCATCAAGTGTAACGTATGGGAGGTCATACACTGTTATACTTGCATCAGCAGTGTTAGAACAACCTGAATTCACATCTCCATAGGTATAGCTGATAATGTGGTTTCCGTCTCCAACAATGGCCGGGTCAAAATATGATACCTGGATTCCATCTACAGCATAAGTACCACCATCAGGATATCCACCACTGAGTGCAAAGGCAGGTGTACCTTCACATACATTATTGAACGGATAAAGCGTAACAGTTGGTAATGTAGAAACAATGATGTCAACAGATCCGTTCATCACATAATCACAGGTCAGTAAACTCATTGAATGCACTGTATAATTACCGGCTACATTGTAGTATCCAAAATCAAAGGCAAAGCCGTTTCCAACATGAACATCACCGGTTGTAACTCCGTTGCGGAACAACTCATAGTATACTCCAATTTCAGAACTGCTTAACCCGACAGTAACTCCGGAAGCGTTTTCACATACTGTACCTCCACCGGTCACATCAAATACAACCGGAGTAGGATTAACAGTAACTGTAACAGGTCCGCTTCCAAATGATCCGCAATAAGCATCAAACATGCTGACAATACGATAAGTAGTAGTTGTTAACGGACAAACAGTTGTTTCCCAGAAATTCGTCATCACATTATGAATAACGGTGGTATCGACACCATCGGAGAACCACAGTTCAATCGGTGGGGTGCCGGTCAGATCAACATGAATGATAGTACATTGTCCCTGACATAAGGCAACATTTCCACTGATAGTGGCAGTCGGCTGCGGAGTAATGGTTACAGTAATGACACCCGGTAATACTACTGAACAACCAGTAATAACATTGGTAGCCACGATATGGTAATTTCCACCTAAGAAAATTTCCCATGACAGACCAGAACCGGTACCCATCTTTGCCTGACCAACATCTCCTAAGCTATTAACTAATTGATAGCTGACATTGGTTTCTGTATAACAGTTCAGATATCCATATACTGAACAACCAATACAACAAGTACCACCACCTGTAAAGGTACAACCACTTGGTAGAGGATCAACATAAACTACAATGGTCATGCTGTTTGTACATAAGTTACCATTGGTATAAGAGTAGGTGATGAAATGTTCACCAACACCAGCAACAGCAGGGCTGAAGAAATGTCCGTTAACCACACCGACACCTGAGAAAACTCCACCGCCTGGGGTACCAAACATTTCAATGTCAGGATTATTCAGACAGTAATGTCCCATATTGGTAATACCTGTAACAGATATTATCGGCAGAGCGCCAACACTTACAACTTGGCTGGTTGATGCGCTACATCCGTTAGCATTGGTATAAGCATAGGTAACAGTGTAAGGTCCGCCAACACCGGCAAGCATCGGTGAGAACCATCCGGTTCCGTTACCATTATCAGTAACCCCAGGACCACTGAAGGTTCCGCCAGGCATATAGTTTCCTTCCAGATAAACGGCAGGAGCATCTACACAGTATCCGGCACTCATCGGTGTAAAGTATGGCTGTGGTAGAGGATTAACAACAAGAGTCTTAGGAACAGCAAATCCCTGGCAACCGTTAGTATTGGTATAGGTATAGTTAATCACATGGCTTCCGGCTCCGGCAGCAGCTGGATCAAAGATGCCAGTTGTGATCAGGTTTCCGTAGCTATCCATCCAGCTGTATACACCACCGGCAGGTGAACCACCGGTAAGAGCAAACGGAGCAACATTGATACAAACCGGGCTGAAATCCTGCAGTGTTACACCAGGTAACGGGGTAACAGTAACAGTTGCATAACCTGTGGTATTGGTGTTGGTACATCCGTGAGCATCACTCACTGAAGCCAGTGTATAAGTCTTGCTGGATAAAGGATGAACAACAACAGTATACGGATTAACAGTAATATTCTCATAAAGAGTAAGGGTAGAACCATCACTCAGGTAGAAGCTGAAAGGAGGTGTACCAACAGTAAAGGTAACTATTAAGTTGGCAGTTTCGCCGGCGCAGATACTGCTGTTTCCGGAAATACCAGCCTGAGCGGTAGGCCACAGGGTAACATGTACAAAACCATTCATCATGGCCCAGCAACCAGTTACCAAATTCACACCCTTAATGGTATAATCTCCTTCAATTGTAGCATAATCGTAACAAATCTTGGCACCTGTTCCGGTCCTGTATATTCCTGTGGCAACTCCGTTGATGAACAGTTCATACCTGATACCAACCTGTGAGTTATCAAGACATACAAAAACGTGGGTACATCCAACACAGCATGCTCCACCACCACTTACATCGTAAGGAATTGGCAGCGGATTAACTGTAATAGTAACTGTTCCGCTCATTGTCCGCGAACATCCGTCAGCAAGTGTTGTAGCAACAACTGTATAAGTGCCGCCAATGGTTTGCAGACCAAAGCTTAATGGGTTACCCGTTCCAGGATATGTTCCGACTACATTGCCGTTAACAAGCAAGGTATAAGTAACACCAAGCTGTGAACCGCCTAAGCCCACAATAACACCACTTTCACCTGCACAATAAGATCCACCGCCTGTTAATACATAAGGAGTGGGTGAATTAACGGTAACAGTGGCAGTACATGTGCTGGTATTTGAACAGTAAGCATCAACAACACTGGTAATTGAATAAACCTTGGTAGAAGACGGGTTAACAATAGTATCCCAATGGTTGGTCAGAATGTGATGAACCTTGGTATTGCTGTTATCACTGATCACAACCTGCCAGGGAGCAGTTCCTGTCAGATCAACATGTAAGGTAGCAACATCACCATAACAAATAGTAACATTAGCACTAATACAGGCTGTTGGTAATGGTCTGACACTAACTACAGCAAATCCGTTCATGGTCTTGGTACAGGTTGTAATCGGGTCATAAGCAAGAACGGTATAGGTTCCGGGTGTAAGAACACCTAAGAACTGAAGCGGAGATCCGTTACCAATCTTGCTGATACCAGTAAAGATACCATCAAGTAACAGTTTGTATTCTTTTCCGGTCTGTGAGGAAGGTCCCATATAAATGGTCACTCCGCCTGAACCGGTGCAATAAGGTCCGCCACCACTAACTTCATATCCGGTTAATCCCGGATCTGAATTTATAATGGTAATACCGTTCATATAAGAGGTACATCCTGTAATTGCGTTAACACCAACTGCGGTGTAATTTCCTGCAGGCTGAGGTCCGAAGGTAAGCGGAGCTCCGGTTCCCGGTAAGGTTATTACCAGGCTTCCATTCCTGTATAAAGTATAATTAACACCGAGTTCTGATCCGGTCAGACCGACAGGTACACCAATACCATTACAATAGTATCCGCTTCCGGTCATTCCAAACTTAGCAGGTAAGGGGTTAACAATAACCTGGGCTGAATTACCAATGTTGTAACATACTCTGTCCTTAACATTGATAATGGTATAAGTGGTAGTTACAGTAGGAGCAAGAATATGTGGTCCTGTTCCCGGAATGTAAATGTAAGGTGAACTTGTCACATGGATAGTATCCTTGTGGAGTCCGTCAGAAATAATAACATCCCAGTAGGTGTCACCTGTAAGGACAATAGTCATTTCAGGGATTTCACCGGCACAGATCACATCACCTGTAATAGTTGCTGTCGGAGGATTTTGTTCAATAACCTCAACTTCGCCATACATCCATTCGATGCATCCGGTGGCTACATTAATAGCCCGTACAGTGTACCATCCCGGTGTCTGAATAAGTCCGAAACTGATATGGTTAGAACCATCACCGGCTTTAATGATACCGGTAGCAACACCACCACGGTATAATTCGTAGTTCACACCAATTTCCGAGTTGCATCCGGGAGTTCCGATCCAAATTTCAGGAGGAATACATCCGTAACAGAATACATTAGGATCACTAACATGAATGGTCATCCTACAAGGTAAAGGATTAACCACAACTGTCATCCTGCAGGAATCAATACATCCGAAGGCATCAGTAACCTGTACTTTATAGGAACCTGCATTTAACAGAGTAGCAGAGCTGATGGTGGGACTTTGGTTAGTGTTAACATAGCCGTTTGGTCCTGTCCACAGATAACTGAATGCTCCGTTACCGGTAGCAGTAACGCTTAAGTTGATCGGCTGGTTAACACAAACTGTAACAGCTTGTCCGCATTGTACAACCGGAGGAGTATGGATAGAGACAGTTCCCTGGCCCGTTCCGACACATCCTTTGGAATCAGTAACCGTTACGTGGTAAACTCCGGCATTGATCAGTGCAGCATGTGCAATGCTGATGGTTGCTCCGGTATATAATTCACCGTTTGGTCCTGTCCAGGCAAAGGTAAATGGTCCGTTTCCGCTAGGAATTGCAGTAATCGTAAGTCCATAACCCAGGCAAGGAGTATTTGCTTCAACAATTACAGTAGGTAGCGGGTTAACAATAACCTGGGTACAAGCTTGTTCAGCTGAAACACAGTTATGTGCATCGGTAACAACTACACAGTAAGTTTTGGCGTCAGCCAGTGTTGCACTGCTTGTTACCAAAGGATTCTGATCTGTTGAATTGAATCCCGGAGGATTTGAAGTCCAGATAAAAGTGTAAGGACCAGTACCCTCGGTAACAGTAGCTGTCAGTTGGATAGATCCACCAACACATACTCCGTTGGTTCCGCCATTGTTTATAGCAGCAGCAATCGGTAAAGGATAGATATTAACAGTACCCGATCCGGTTCCTGTGTTCACACAGCCGTTTGCATCAGTTACACTAACAATTGAATAGATAGTGCTTACTAACGGACACTCCTGGAAGGAGAATGAAGCGGTATTGGCAACAACGGTCTGACCATTGCTCAGAACAACAGACCAGGGAGCTCTTCCTGTCATGGTAAGGGTTAACGTTCCACATTGTCCGTAACAAACCGAAGCAAGTCCGGCAAGGTGAGCTGTTGGTAAAGGATCAATGATAATCGGTTGACAACCAATCATATTGTTTGAACAGGTAGTGTTGGGGTTATAAGCAACAACACTGTAATATCCCGGAGTGGTATGGAATCCGAAAGATATCGGTGAACCTGTTCCGATAACTGTTCCGATAATTGAATCGGCCTGGCAGCAGCAAGCATTCAGTAACAAGGTGTATTGTACTCCTGGTTGTGAACCTGAGAGTTTAATCTCACGTCCCGGACCACCGATACAATAATGTCCGCCTCCGGTTACATAGAACCACAATGGAATAGGGCTGATTTGTACTGTAACACTTCCGAGCATCTGAGTATGACCGTTCCACAATGATGTACCGATCACACTGTAGGTGCCGCTTTGTCCAACAGGTCCAAAAGTAGCAGGACCGTTTACACCCTGAATAGTGGCAACAGGTGTTCCCCAGTTTGGTAAGAGATATAGATCATAGGTTACGCCAACTTCAGTGTAATCCATGGAAATCTCAACACCACTACCGGCACATGCATGCCCAATTCCGTTCGGGAAACCGGGTAAATACACGTTTTCAGGAGTAGGTAATGGATGTACAATGATATAAATAGCTGCCTTTTCAATATTTGAAGTAGTGCATCCATTTTCATTGCTGGTAACAATAAGGATATATTCGCCTCCGTCAGCCATTACAGCACTTCCAATGTAAAGATCTCCATTTGTTGAAGTGGTAGTTCCTTGTCCGTTAGGCCTGATCCAGGTATAGGTAACACCTTCAGGATGTGTGGCAGTAGCATGTAAAACGATAGGATCGCCAACATTTACTTCATAAGCTTCAGCCCAAGCAGTGAGAATGACTGGATTGGCAATAACATGAACATCACCATCATGATACTCAGTGGTAAGTATCCTGGTGCTCAGAGCGCTAAGCTCATTTCCACCCTGGGTTACCATGTCAAACCACAAATGATGCGTTGTTCCGCCGGCATTCATGCCATTGAATTTTAGCTTCAGGAAGGTAAATGGTGTAGCATAGCTGTTAATAGCAGTGGCAACATCAAAGTATGAAATCTTTACCCAGTTCGGTCCGGCAAATACTGAAAGCTGGTTAATCTGTAAACCAGGTCCCAGGTCTGTAAAACCAGCATAAGAGAAATTCGTGTTATCAAAGTAAATAGACATTGATATAGCACTGATTGAGTCAGCGTGTGTGAACACGATGGGTACATCGATACTTTCCTGAGCTGTCTTATTGGCACAGGCAGTTACATTCTCCAGATACACACCAACGATAGGATAAATATATAAGGTGGCGGCTCCAGAATAAACCGGGTTGTTTCCTGTACAGGTTCCGACTACTCTTACGCGATATAGATACCTGGTCATGTCATAGGTAGCATTGTATACATTCAGCGTAGCGCTGGTAGCACCTGCATACCTGCCAGGCTGGTCAGTAACATTCTGATAATTGATTCCGTCAATGGAATACTGCCATTGATAACCTGGGTTTGTTCCGAATGCTGTAACAGTAAATACGGCATTACCACCTTCGTCAATGGTTTGACTTTCCGGATTGGTAACGGAAATTCCCTGGTAGTAGTTCAGTGTAACTGAATTAAGCATCCAGTTCTCACAACCGGTATTAGGATTAAACCTGTGACCATGGATTTTGAAAACACCAGCACTATAGGTTGTTGAAATCCAGGTGATTGTTGCACCGTTGGCACAAGTCCGGGTAATTCCTGTTGGCTGGTCATTAAAATATAATTCATAGGTAACACCGCATTCAGGTCCGTTTAACCTGATAGTGACAGTGCTGCCCTGACAAACAGAGGCAGATACGGTAGAACCATTGATAATAACTGGCTTCTTGATCGGTAAAGGAAGAACTATTACCTCTACACTGCCTGCCATATTTTGTTCACATCCGAATTCGCTCTCAGCAACTACGCTGTACCAACCGGCTGCAGTTTGTGCATTGAAACTGAATGGTCCGTTAACACCTACATGAGTTTCACCGGTGAAAGAAGGTGAACCTGTTAAAGTAGTAGCCCTCATAAGTTTATAGGTAATACCATAGTTTGAATTATCCAACCCTACGACAATACCACCACCATTCTGGCAGTATGATCCACCACCGGTCATGTTATAAACAATCGGCAGCGGCTTAACCGATATCAGTGCATTTCCATCCATTAACTGTGAACATCCTGTGATGTGGTTCTCAGCAATAACGGTATAAACACCATTGGCAGTCTGCGGCGGGAAGACAATCGGGGCACCTGTGCTATGCATCGTTGATACGGTAACATTGCCATCCAGGATCAGGTGATAGTCAATATGATCTTCAAAAGGCTGTGAACCGCTCAGTGTAATTTCAACACCGATCTGATTGGGATAATCACAAACAACACCATTATTATTAACAGTAACGGTGAATATATCCGGTACAACATTGACCATAACTTCTATCGAAGCAGTGTTAATACAGCTATTCCCATCAGAGAAGGTATAGGTAAGTGTTTGTAAACCTAGGCCAGCCTGGCTGGGGGTAAAGACCGATCCGATAACTCCGGGTCCGCCATAAACACCGCCTAATGGTAAACCACCATCAAGGGTAAAGGCAGGAGTATTCAGACATACGTCAGCGATATCCGGGAAGGTAACGACCGGAAGAGGTAATACAGTTACACTGGTTGTAATGCTGTATTCGCAACCAAACTCGTTTTTGTAAGTGTAAGTGAGATCGTATGTTCCGACAACATTCGGAGTAAAGAGAGCAGTACCATCACCATTGTCTGTAATTCCGTTTCCTGAGAAAGTACCATTGGCATCAGTCGGAGTACCAATAAGGGTTACAGGGTTCTCATTCAGACAGAAGCTGTTCTTAGGAATAAAGATATTCAGAGGAGTCTTTGGGTTAACAACTACGGTTACATAAGTGAAGGCAGCACCGCATGGGCTGGTTACACGTAATGTATAAGTAGTGGTAACAGCTGGGCATACGGTGATGGCTGAATTGATCAGAACACCGCTGATAGGTGTGAGACCAATAAACCATTGATAAGCAGTACCACCCTGACCGATAAGTGTAACGCACTCATCTTCGCAGATGGTGTCATTCAAACCGGCGTGGGCAACAGGATACTGATCACTGGTTATAGCCAAATTATCAGTTCCGGTACATCCGTAATAGTCGGTTACTGTAACAGTAAATACTGTGGTAACAGCTAACGGGAAATTCTGGGCCGGAACAACACTTGGATTCTGTGTCGGTGCAATTGTCAAAGGAGGATTCGAACTCCATACGAAATTTAACGGGGCATAACCACCTGAAATCACATTGGCAAACAGGTTAGCAGCCGTTCCGTTACAGACATTGAAATTCGGTCCAAGATCAACGACAATAGGTGCATTGACAAATACTTCGTATGTTCCGCTTGTGGTACATCCTGAGTAGTTGTCAGTGATCACTACGGTGTAGGTAGTGGTAGCTGCCGGTGTAGCAATCGGTGTTCTTACATTGGTAGCACTTAACCCTGTTGCAGGTGACCATGAATAGCTGTAATTACCTGATCCAACGGTAGGAACAAGCAGAGGAATGGTAACATTACCTCCTATACAGATATGGTGTGTTGTTGGTCCGCCAAAAACAACATTGGGTGAAGGAGTTACTAACACATTATGTGAAGCTTCTGCAACGCATCCGTTATCATCAGTAACTACAACAGTATAAGTTGTGTTTGCGTGCGGGCTGGCAACTGGTGCAGCGGGGTTGGTCTGATCAAGTGTTTCTGTCGGGCTCCAGAGAAAACCAGTGGTTGTGGTTCCGCTGCCCTGAACAACATTTGTTTGTAATATCACACCCTGTCCGTCACAAATAAGATCAGAAACACCTCCGTTGATAGTCACTGAAGGAGGAAGGTTTACGGTAATCGTTGTTGATTCTGTTCCCCAACATCCGTCAGGATCAGATACCAAAACAGTATAAGTGGTGGTTACCAGCGGATCAACCAACACAGTGGTATAACCATTGGGTGAAATATGGTAATCAGGTGACCAGTCGAAGTTATAAGGCCCGGTTGAAATATTCGGATTCACAATATAAGCTTCCAGTAAACTGGTTCCGCCAAGGCAGATAGCAGAAAATTCGGTATCAATATTTACATCAAGATAATCGGTGTAAATATGAACAAAATAAAGAGTGCCGTTTGGACTGGCCATCATCTTTGAACAACTGGTGGGTGCTACATCAGAAACAGCTTCTACAGTATAAACTCCATCTTCAAATACATTGGGATAGAAGAAGAAAGAAGTACCTGGACCAGGAAAATCCGAACCGGGAACATAAACGCCGTCTTTGTAAAGTTTATAGGTAACGCCAATTTCTGATCCGCTTAATCCTACAGAGATTCCATTGGTTCCATAGCAATAGTGACCATTGGGGTCATTCATAATAACATAGTAATCAAGAGGATAAGCATTCACAGTAATGGTCCAGCTAATATCATCGATATCATTGGTACAACCATTTCCATCATCGGTTATCGAGGTAATTGTATATTCACACGTACCAACAACTGAAGGTGTGATATCAAAGGTGAACGGTGAAGCAGTAGCAATCATGTCAGGCAATGCGCCATCGCAATTCATCCATTCTATTGTCCATGGTCCTGTTCCGACAAGATCAAGGGTATAGGTAGCAGTGGAACCAATACAAATATCAGTATTCGTAACATGAGCTGTCAGCTCAGGTAAGGGTTTTACCACTATGCTGGTCTGGGCAAAATTGGTACAACCGTTAACATCTGTATAACTATAAATAATGGTATGGGTACCGGCACCGGCAACCAGCGGATCAAAAACAGGGCTGGTTGTAACTCCGTATCCTGAATAAATACCGCCTGCAGGAGCACCGGGTGTTCCGTTCAGAGGATCAGACAGGTCAACAGTTCCGCCATTGATACAAACATCATTGAATGGTCCAACGGTAACCTCAGGCAGAGGATTAACCGTGATCATGTCAGTCTTGAAATTCGTACAACCCTGAGGACTGGTGTAAGTATAGGTAATTTCATGGTCACCAACTCCGGCAGCTGCAGGATCAAACCATCCGTTGGTAATTACATTACCGGCGGCATCCGTCCAGCTGTAAACTCCGTTAAAAGGCTGTCCGCCACTTAACTGGAATGGAGCAAGATCTACACAAACAGCATCAACCGGAAGATTAAAGACCATGCTCGGTGTGGGGTAAACGATCATAGGCCTGGTAGCATAACCTGGACAGTTATTGATCAGAGGATTAATATAAGCGTAGGTAATTGTATAAGTACCGGCTCCGACAGAAGGATCGAAGAAATAATCGGCTCCGACTTTGGATACACCAACACCTGAATAAGTTCCTCCTAATGGCAAGCCTCCGGTAAGAACAATGGGTTCATGCCCAAAACAATAACCGGCGGGGTTAAAGGCGGCAAGGGTTGGCGTAGGTCTGGGTAATACATAAACTATGGCGAAATCACTTGATGTTCCGCAGGGTGAGTGAATAACGCAGGTATATTTTGTTCCGCTCACTGTAGGATGCACTAATACCGAGTAACTGGTAGCGCCATCAATGGTTGGATCAGAATACACGGGGTATACTGACCAAACATAGGTCATACCACCGGTAGCTGTCAGTAAAAGTCCGTCTCCGGTACAAACAGAACCTCCGTCGGGATGAATGTCAACCTGGGCCCATCCGGAAACCTTGGTAATGGTAATAGCATCGGTCTTGAAGAATCCAAGAGCATCAGTTACAGTAACAGTATAAGTTGTGGTAACATGTGATGTATCAATAGGATTTGCAATAAAAGGATTAGATAACCCTGCAGCAGGACTCCAGACAAAATCGTATGGAGGAACACCACCCACAACATAAGCGAGAAGCTGTGTCCTGGCTGTATCACAAACGGTAGCATCCCACCTGGCATCAAGCTCGAGGTCAGGATATACATGTACGGTTACAGTAGCTGTAGTAACATCAGCCTTATTAGGCTTGCTGTCGGTAACAGTAGCGGTATAAGTGGTAGTTACAGGAGGTGCGGCAATAGGCCTCAGACAGTTAATAGGCACACAATTTGGTCCGCAGAGCAGATCATTGCATGACAATCCGATAGCCGGTGACCATACAACATGGTAAGGAGGCTGACCACCCTTAATAAAGAGATTAAGTGTGTCACCAACAGCACCTTCAATATTAATATCAGGACAGGTGGCGAAAAGCTCGGCGCTTTCTTCAATTTTCACATTGTCAAAAGCAAAACCTTCATAATTTACATACTCATCTGACATCCAGAGAACTCCCAGTTTAACATGGGGTGCTCCGCCTAAACCAACAAGCTGATGAATGACAGTTTCATAATCATTACCGGAACTCTGTCCTCCCCATACGGGTAATCCGTTAGCGGCTGTATCATTATACCAGTTGGTCGGGTCATAAAGCGCTCCCATCAGGTACCAGTTCATGTCATCAGTGGTATACATCAGTAAAGCACCATCCCAGTTCGATTCGGTCTGATACTTGATATCCATGAAGAACAAGGGGTTCACCGTCTGGCTCAGGTCAAAACAGGGGCTTTCCATCCAGGCAAACACATTGTTTGAATAGTTGCCTGTCAGTTTGGTAACCCATGCATTGGGCGCTGATGCTGCCCCGTTGAGGAAGGTCTTGGCAGGTGTTCCTAATGCCCACTCTGAATTAACCCCGTTGGGGAACCAGTAGGCGGGAGCTCCGTCAAAATTCTGGATATAGGATCCCGGTACAGGGGTAACATAAGGATCGGTTACCACAATGGTCGGGTAATTCCTGATCTTAATATTTTTCAGTGTATCGTTTGTTGTAACAACGTCACCTGCCAAAGAAACAGCAGCCTTGCAGACATGCTCCCCTAAAACGCTGAAATTACCCAGTCCGGTAAAAGTATAACTCAGGGTTTGACCCGGGTTGATCGGTGTGGTTACATGTTCGCTGGTCCAGCTTGTACCATTGTAAAATGAAAGGTAATAGTCATTCTGGGCCTGTAACGCATTGTTCTTGTACGTTACTGAAACAGGTTCAGTGCCGGTCAGGTTGCATCCCGATTGCGGGGTGTTCCATGAAAGTAATGCCAGGTCTTTGTTGAAAGGGATAATGTTTACAGTGTAGTCTTCGGTCTCTCCCCATGTATACGTTCCGCATGGTGAGGTTGAAGATCCTTCTGTTACAACTACCCTCATTTTTGTTTGACCGGCAGCAGCTGTAACAGGAATTGTAATATTCCCTGTAAAGGTATAGGAGTATATACTTGAGTTGTAATAAGGCCCGCTAGAGAACACCAGTTCCTGTGGCAGGTCAAAAACTCCGTTTTGGTTATAATCAATATATACACCTACTGTAGTGCTGTAATACAACGGATAGCCGCCGCACCTCACAAAAGTAACGCTGATGGGATACGTAAAGCTGCCCAGTACATTGGTGGAAATACTCGAATAATCGGTATACATCTGGCAGACGCTCGGTGACGTATTATTCGGCTGTGCTGGTGGCAGAAGAAGTACAATACTGCAGGTTTGCGTTGGTTGTGAACGACCATGTGGTGCAACCGGTAGCGTAACCAAGGAAGTTATGAGGAACGATCTTCCAATAGATCAGGGTGTTGGCTGGGAAAGCAGTACCAGGAACAAAAGAGGTGGAAGTAGTATTAAACTGGAATGCAGGAGGGTTGGTCGTACCATAATATACATCATAGTCGGTGGCCAGTCCGCCATTGGCCCAGCTGATGGTAGCATTCCTGTTGATGTTGGTTGCGCCGTTGGCGGGATTGGGGTTAATGGCACAGTTGGGAACCGTTAACAGGGCAACTGAAAAATCGTCAATTGATAAATACCAGGGAACACCGTTGGAAACGCATTGAATACCGAAATAATAATCACCGGTAACAGTGGCAGTGAAAGTGTTGTTCAGTTGCTGGTAAGAGGTATTGCTCATATTCGTTGTTGCGGCAACCAGGTTGGTCATACCGGCAGCGTTGGCAGTCGCACCATAATATATATTCAGGTTGAGCCATCCGGAATAACCGTCTGTGATATAATAGATACCAGCCATATAGGTCTGGCCGGCTACCAGGTGGATCTGACGGGTGAAGAACCAGTCGTTGCAGTTGTAATAGAAAGCACCGAATTTTGACCCTGAATTGGCAAAACGGTTATAAGAACCCTGGGCACCGGTATAGGTGAAGGTTTTTGAACCTAAGTTCGTCGATGTCCAGCAGGTTGGATACTCGTTATTGGCAGAAATGCCTTCGAAACCTTCATTATAGGGAAGGGTTGCCGGGACACACCACGTGGTTGCATTGGCAGAAGCCCCGTTCGAATAAGCAAGAGCTCCGTTAAAGGAGTAGAGTTTATAGAAATACTTTGTAGCAGGGGTCAAATTGATATGCTGGTAGGAGGTAGCATTACCACTATATAATACAGTACCGCCACCGGCGATAACATCATTCATATTATAGGTGGTTCCGTCGACAGGAGTACCAAAAACGCCGGTGGTGCTGTATGCCAGCATAACATTGTTGCCGGCGGCATTCAGTGTCCATCCCAGGTTGATCTGGGTAGAAGAAACAGCAGCAGCGGTGAATCCTGAAGGAGGAAGAATGGAAGGAGGAGTATAAGCAAAAGTAAGTCCAGAGGATGGTAAAACGGTATTACTCAATAAACAAGTGGCAGTATTTGAAGTTCCTGCTGAAGAAGAGGCCCAACTGGAAGTTACAGAACGGTTGTTAAAGTCATTAGCGTCATTGCCTCTTAAGCCAACCTGAAAAGTATTGGAGGTTGGAGAAGCTGATGTAGGATAAACAAATGACCCATATTTAATAAACATTTTATTGGTAGTTTCCTGAAGAATGAACTGGAAGTTCCAAAGGCAGTTGAGGTAACTTGAGCTGCCATAGCCTTTAAAGTCTTTAAACTGTACGGTAAAGGTACGGTTAGGAGAGGTGCCTTCGGTTTTATACATAACTTCGGCAGTAGCTGTCCCTTGCAGGTCATTGGCAAGGCCAGATAATAGCCCACCGGTAAAGGCGGTAGTGCTGGATATTGGTTGATACCCTAATGAGGAGGCATACCCAAACATAACATAACCATTCTGACTCATAGTCAGTGTGGTAAAGTTGGTATTGTTAATGTTAAAGGTAAAGCCGATGGGGATGCCGGATAGAGTAGCATCATCCATGCTGGACCCTGACCAACCCGACGGCACCGTACCGTTTGTCAACGCGGTATAGGTTGTGGTGCTTTGGGCAAAGGTGTAGGCCGATACCTGACCATAGGTCGACCCGGCGGCAAACAAGAGCACCGGGATCAAAAGCGTAAATAGTTTTTTCATAAAACTTAGGTTTTTGTTAATTATTAATTGATTACATCTTTTGCGGGAACGAATCGAGGCCCCCATCAGGGACCAAAATGAAGAAAGGATGGTAAACGGTTGTGTTTCCATAGGTAAATTCTTTATTATCAGACAATTTGAATAATCGATTGGATTTTATATGAGTTGATTAACCTGCAAAATAAAAACATTATCTACGATTTTACAAAAAAATTAATAAAAATATACATCCACCCTGTTCTTTACCGGGTGCAAGTTCTTTGTGTGAGGTGTAGTGAACTGATGCGTCAATAAGTATGTCAATAGTGTAATTTGTTGATTTTCAATAATTTAATTGTGTTTTTGTATATATAAATATTTTTATGTCCTGCATGTCAATGACTTCTCTTATACTCCATTCCCTAAGTCCGGGTTACAATTTTTATCCGGAATTTCTCATGCTCTCCAACCCCTCCCCTCTCTGTTCTTCAACCCTGTCAGGCTTTTATACCTGCTCTCTCTCCAGAATGTTGCACTCCCGCTGAAAAAACCAACTCTCCCTCCGGTGTATCTCCGACAAACAAATATACTTAATTATTGCCAAAAGTAAAGAGATTTTTTCAACACTACCTTCTCCAATTGTTAAATTTAGTTAAAACCCCCTCCCCTTCCCTGTGGCTTCATTCCTTACTCTTATTACCGGCACACGGCCAACTGCATAACTTTTCGAACGTGAAATTACAACAAAACCCACGCTTTTATCAATATGTCAGTAAAAAATATTAATAAACAATTGTTAATAACTTAATATCGTTACCTTTGCGGAGTGTCTGACCATAAAAAATCTCAACTATGAATGAAGAAATTTTAGCACTGCAACCTTCCGGGATCTGGAAATATTTCCGTGAGTTACTCAACATCCCCCGCCCTTCAAAAAAAGAAGAAAAAGTGATCAAATACATGAAGGAATTCGGGGAAAACCTTGGTTTACAGACTGTTGTAGATGAAGTTGGAAATGTGATCATCAGAAAAAATGCCACCCCTGGAATGGAAAACCGCCAGGGTGTGATCCTCCAGGGTCACCTTGACATGGTTCCCCAAAAGAACACGGATACGGTCCATGACTTCGAAAAAGATCCAATCTCTGCCTGGGTCGACGGGGAATGGGTAAAAGCAAAAGGGACCACACTGGGCGCCGATAACGGAATGGGAGTGGCTGCCACCATGGCTGTGCTGTCTGCCAAAGACTTGCAGCACGGCCCGTTGGAAGCTTTGTTCACCATCGATGAAGAAACCGGGATGACGGGTGCCTTCAACCTGAAACCAGGCCTTCTTCACGGGGATATCCTATTAAACCTCGATTCGGAAGACGAAGGAGAACTTTATGTTGGTTGTGCCGGCGGGACCAATGCAACCATGACATTTACCTACAAATCCGAAGTTGTTCCTTCTGGTTATCAGGGATTTAACTTGTCCCTCAAAGGGCTCAAAGGGGGCCATTCCGGCCTTGATATTAACATGGGTAAAGGCAATGCCAACAAACTTCTCTTCCGTTACCTGAAACATGCCGTCTCAAAACATGGCCTCAGGTTAGCCTCGGTCGAAGGCGGAAGCCTCAGGAATGCCATCCCAAGGGAAGCCTTCGCCACTGTAATCGTTCCGTCTGAAAATGCTGATAAACTCGTGAAATGTATCGCAGAGATGGAAGCAATCTTTAAAAAAGAACTTTCCCTTACTGAACCTGACCTGTCTTTAACAATAGCTCCTGCCGGCCTTCCCTCCTCAGTGATGGATAAAGCTACCCAGGATAAACTCATTCATGCTGTTTACGGCTGCCCCAACGGGACTATCCGTATGAGCGATGCCATGCCCGGCCTGGTCGAGACCTCTACTAACCTGGCTGTCGTAAAAATGGATGAAAAAACCATTACGGTATTATGCCTGTTAAGAAGTTCCGTCGACTCTGCCAAAGAGGACCTGGAAGAAATGATCGCCAGTGTCTTTACCCTGGCAGGTGCCAGCGTTACGATGGATGGTAAATACCCCGGTTGGAAACCCAACCCTGATTCGGCTATCCTTCTCACTATGAAGGATGTATACAAGAATCATTTTGGCAAAACCCCGGATATCAAAGCCATTCACGCCGGTCTTGAATGTGGTATCCTCAGCGGTCCATACCCCGCCTGGGACATGATTTCCTTCGGACCTACCATCCGTTTCCCCCACTCTCCCGACGAAAAAGTTAACATCCCCTCTGTTAATAAGTTCTGGGACTTCCTGGTGGAAACCCTCAAAAACATACCCGTAAAAAAATAATTGCCAAAACTCTTGCAGTAATCATTTCTTTATCTAACTTTGCACCCCTTAAAATGAATGAATCATGAGCAAGCGTACTTTTCAGCCCTCCAACAGGAAAAGAAAGAATAAACACGGATTCCGCCTCAGGATGTCCACAGCCAATGGAAGAAAGGTGATCTCACACAGGAGAGCAAAAGGAAGAAAGAAATTATCTGTATCAGACGAATACGTCGGCTAAACCTGACGGCCAATCCTGCTGAGCGGTCTATCCCTCCTCAGCTGATCAGAAAAAGAAGATAATCTGCAGATTGTCTTCTTTTTTTATTTTCCGGGTTTTGGTTACCTTCGCAAAGTAAACCAAATCCCTTTCAAAACTAAGTACAATGAAAGTAGAAATCTGGAAAAAGATCCTTCCCTGGATCATTGCAGTGATCGTATTTTACGTGATCACCCTCGCCTATTTTAATCCCCTGCTCCAAGGCAAAAGCTTACGCCAGTCCGATATCATCCACTTTAAAGGGGTGTCGAAAGAGATCGCTGACTACAGGGCTCAATACGGGAAAGAACCCCTGTGGACAAACTCCCTGTTCGGGGGGATGCCCGCTTTCCAGATCTCCACGGTGTATCCTTCAAACCTGACCACTTACTTCGACAAGATCCTCCTGGCGGGGTTGCCTCACCCGGCCAACCTTGTATTCCTCTATGCGCTCGGCTTCTTTATCCTGCTGATGGTGCTCGGTGTTAACCCCTGGCTGGCCATAGCCGGGGCGATAGGGTTTTCTTTTTCATCCTACTTCTTTATCATACTGGAAGCCGGCCATAACTCCAAGGCCCATGCCATCGGCCTGATGGCTCCGGTTATTGCCGGCATCCTGCTTACGTACAGGGGAAAATACCTTATGGGTGGTGTCCTTACGGCCCTCTTCCTCAGCCTTGAACTGGCGGCAAACCACCTGCAGATCACCTATTACCTGCTGATCACCGTCCTTATCCTTTCACTGGCTGAATTCGCCATGTTTGTCAGGGAAAAGAAATTGCCAGACTTTTTCAAGGCCGCTGCCGTACTGGTTATCGCCGCATTGTTCGCAATCGGTCCCAACATCTCCAACCTCTGGACCACTTATGAATACAGCAAATATACGATCCGGGGCAAGTCAGACCTGACCTCAAACAAGGAGAACCAAACAACCGGGCTGGATAAAGACTATGCCACCGCCTGGAGTTATGGGGTGGATGAAACTTTTACTCTCCTTATCCCCGACTTCAAGGGAGGCTCTTCAAATGGCTCATTGTCAAGACGTTCCGAAATGTACAAGGTGCTTAGCACCAACCAGGCTCCCAATCCCGACCAGATCATCAAAAACATACCGCTGTACTGGGGCCCTCAGCCTTTTACTTCAGGACCCGTATATGTGGGGGCCATCTTCGTTTTTCTCTTTGTCCTGGGCCTTTTCCTGGTAAAAGGTCCGTATAAGTGGGGACTGCTCGCGGCAACCGTTGTGTCTGTCGTGCTTTCCTGGGGCGATCACTTTCCCATGGTCACAAACTTTTTCCTTGACTATGTGCCGGGATACAACAAATTCCGGGCAGTATCCATGATCCTGGTCATAGCCGAACTGACGATCCCTTTGCTGGGCATTCTGGGTCTCCAAAAACTTTTCAGCGGTGAAATCGACCGCAAAAAAGCATTCAGAGCGCTAAAAATTACACTTATTATTACAGGAGGCATCACCCTGCTGTTCTCCCTGCTGCCGGGAGCCTTCTTCAACTTTGTCAGCCCCGGAGATGCCCAGTTAAAGTCCTCCGGCTACCCTGACTGGTTTATCAATGCCCTGGTTGCCGACAGGGAAACCCTGCTGCGTAACGATGCCATCCGTTCCCTTCTGTTCATCCTGCTTGGCGCTGCCCTGGTTTGGTCGGTGATCTTCGAAAAACTGAAGAAACAATACGCCACCATCGCTCTTATCCTGCTGGTAATAATCGACATGTGGGCGGTGAATTCAAGGTATCTCAACAACGACAGTTATGTCAGGAAAAGCGAGATGCAAAACCCTTATGAAGCGACCCCTGCCGATGAATTCATCCTGAAGGACAAAGACCCTGATTTCAGGGTGTTGAACCTTACTGTGAACACTTTCAATGATGCCAGCACTTCATATTTCCATAAATCCATCGGAGGTTACCATGGTGCCAAGCTCAGACGATACCAGGAACTCATTGAGAATCAAATCAGTAAAAACAACATGGCGGTTCTTGATATGATGAATACCAAGTATTTTATCATGAAGGGAGAAAACAACCAGCCTTCTGTACAGCCCAATATGAATGCCCTGGGTAATGCCTGGTTTGTTGAACAATACAAGCTGGTAGCCAACGCAGATTCGGAGATCGTGGCCCTGACCGGTTTTGACCCGGCTAAAACAGCCATTGTTGATAAACGGTTTGAACAGGAAATAAAAGGGTTTGCACCGGGTCGTGACAGCCTTGCAGGGATCAAACTGACGCAATATAAGCCCGATTACCTCATTTACGAAAGCATGAATTCAAAAGCAGGGTTGGCAGTGTTTTCTGAAATTTACTACGATAAAGGTTGGAATGCCTTTATTGACGGTAAACCGGCACCCTATTTCAGGGCCAACTATGTACTTCGTGCCATGATCATACCCGCGGGAAAACATAAAATCGAATTCAGGTTTGAACCCAGGTCTTATTACGTGGGTGAAAAAATAGCCTTGTCTTCATCCATCCTGCTCATTATTCTGGTTGTAGGTATGATCCTTTACGAATTATCGGCCTGGTTCAGAAAGAAAACGCCGGTGGTTAAAAAATAACCGGGTGAAGCGGCTGCTCATCATAACCTATTACTGGCCCCCCAGCGGTGGTGCCGGTGTTCAGCGCTGGCTGAAATTTGTCAAATACCTGCGCGAATTCGGATGGGAACCTGTGATCTTTACCCCGTCAAACCCGGAATTTCCTGAACTTGATACTTCACTGGTTAAAGATGTGCCTGAAGGTATTGAGGTATTGTCTGTTCCCATTTGGGAGCCCTATTCGGCTTACAAGCGTTTCATCGGTCGCGGTAAAAACGAAAAAATAAGCGCAGGTTTCCTGTCTGAACATAAAAAACCAGGCCTCACCGAAAGGATCTCTGTTTGGATCAGGGGTAATCTTTTCATTCCCGATGCCAGAAAGTTCTGGATCAGGCCATCGGTGAGGTTTCTCAATAAGTATCTCTCCAAAAACCCGGTAAAGGTGGTCATATCTACCGGCCCCCCTCATTCCTGCCATATTATTGGCCTGCATATCAAGCAACTCCATAACATTCCCTGGATCGCTGACTTCAGGGATCCCTGGACCTGCATCGATTTTTACCAGGAACTCAGGTTGACAAAATGGGCCGACCGAAAACACCACCGTCTTGAAAAACAGGTCCTTGCTTCTGCCAATGAGGTGATTATGATCAGTCCTTCCCAGGCGGAACTTTTTTATTCGATTTATCCGCGTGAATATCAGGTCATTACTAACGGATTTGATCAGGAGGATTATCCCCCGGAAAAAAAGCAGAAAACGGATGAAAAGTTCAGCATTGCCCATATCGGGAGCCTGGTCCCTTCAAGAAACCCGGAAATTCTGTGGGAAGCCCTGCAACAACTCCTTTCTGAATTGCCGCAACTGGCTGAGGACTTACAGATAAAACTGGTGGGGAAAGTCGATTATTCTGTTATTGAGAGTATTACAGCCAGGGGATTGTTGCCTTATCTCAATAAGATCGATTATCTGCCCCATGATGAGGTAGTGAATATCCAGTTCCGTTCTCAGATACTTCTGTTGCTGATCAATAATACACCGAATGCTGCAGCCATCCTTACCGGGAAATTCTTCGAATATCTGGCTGTCAGGCGACCTATCCTTTGCATAGGGCCGACCGGTGGTGATGCTGCCAATATCCTTTGCCAGACAAAAGCCGGTGAAAATGTAACCTATACCGACCTGACCGGTATGGAAGACATCCTTAGAAATTACTATAAAAAATACAAAGAAGGGGCCCTTGTTGTAGAAAGTGTTGAAACAGAATCCTTTTCACGGGAACAACTGACCAAAACTCTTGCCTGTTTACTCGACCGTCTTTCGGACCGTTCGGCCTGACCCTTCTTTTACACCTTTGTTTTCCTTACCTTTTCTGGCATCATCAGCTGATAATATGCTGGCATTCAGTTCAAACCCGATCAACAGAATATTGCTGTTGAAATATATCCACAATAGCAGTATGATCAGGGTCCCGATTGATCCATACAGGGCGTTATACTTGGAGAAATTGCTGACGTAAAAATCAAATCCGATGGAAATAGCCAGGGTTAAGATACTGGCCAGCGTAGCCCCTGCTGAAAAAAACCTGAACCTGCTTTTCCTGACAGGACCAAAGAAATACAGGGAAGAGATTGCAAAATATAATAAACTGGTGATAACCACCCACTTGCCAAACTGCAGCAAATAATAATAATCCCAGTCCTTCAGAATATGCTTTTGTACCAGGAAATCAAGTACCAGGGTCCCGCTGGTAATGAGCACGATGGCAATGATCGTCAGAAAAGCCAGCAGTATCACAAGGAATATTGCAATAAGCTTCTGTTTAAACCATGTTCGTTTTTCCCTGGCATGTACCGTCATATCGAAGGCTTCAAGGATGCTGTTTATCCCGTTTGTCGAAAAATAAAGCGCCATGATGAAACCCAGAGAAAGCAGGCTTTTCCGGGGCCGCGTTATGATATCTATGATAGTCGATTCGATGGTATAATAGGCATGTTCGGGTATCATATCCTTCAGCAGGCTCATGAGGGATGTCTGAAAATTCGCAACAGGGATATAAGGGATAATGGTAAAGAAAAAGATGATGGCCGGGAAGGTGGCCAGGAAAAAGTTGAAAGCAATGGAAGAAGCCCTGGCAGTTATTGAACCCTTGGAAACTCCTGTATAAAAGAAAGAAGCCACTTCATACAGCGTTAACCCGTTCATGCCGGGAAATACAATTTTCCCGGACAGTTTCAGCACAGTGCTGACGGGTTTCAGGGATAACAGCCGTGCCGACCATGTTACTGGCATAATCTACTGTATCGCTTTTAAACTGAGATCGAGACTGGATATCTGGTGGGTCAGGGCTCCGACAGAAATGAAGTCTACCCCGCATTCGCCATATTGGCGGATATTACTCAGGGTGATTCCTCCGGAGGCTTCGGTTTCATATTTTCCCCCTATATGTTTTACGGCCTCCCTGATAAGCTCCGGGCTGAAATTATCGAGCATGATGCGGTTAACTCCTCCCTCTTTCATCACCTCGGTGACTTCCTCTAAATTCCGGGTTTCTATCTCAATGGCAAGTAATTTCCCATTGTTTTCAAGGTATTTCTTAACATTGCGTATCGCAGGGCCAATACCCCCGGCAAAGTCAACATGATTGTCCTTGATCAGTATCATGTCAAATAACCCGAAACGATGATTGCCTCCCCCTCCTATCCTTACCGCTTCCTTTTCAAGCAAACGAAGATTGGGCGTGGTTTTTCTGGTATCAAGGACCCGGGTATGCAAGCCTTTAAGGGCATCGACATATTGCCTTGTTTTTGTGGCTATTCCGCTCATTCTCTGCATAAAATTGAGAACAAGCCGTTCAGCCCCCAGCAGGGAAACAACGCTTCCTTCAGCAGTGAAAGCAATATCTCCCTTATTAATAAGGGATCCGTCTGTTAACAGGACTTTCATTGAGATTCCCGGATCCAGAATCTGAAAAACCTTACGGGCAACCTTAACACCGGCCAAAACACCTTCCTCCTTTACCAGTAAACTAACCCGGCCGGTAGTACCTGCCGGAATGGTGGATAAGGAGGTGTGGTCCCCGTCACCAATATCTTCCTGAAGCGCCAGCCTGATTATTTCTTCCAGGTCCATATTCAACCGGGTCAATCGGGTTCAAATTGTAATTGCTGTATCAGGTACTTATCTCCTATCTTTTTTATCAGGTAGTAGGTCCTGAAATTTTTTCCGGTAGTCGTCTGATAAGTGCCTATAAAATATAACGATCCATCCTTGGATGATCCCTGGTGGTTGATCTTGAATGACAATGGAGGGTTCTTCGTAAAGAAATCCTTCATGATCAGCTCGGCCTGTGCTTTGCTGAATGTGTTCTCATTACCGGGAACGGTCAGATCAACGGAAGTGTTGAAATACCTGGAAAGTTCTGAAATATTCCCTACCCTGATGGCATTGGAAATCTCTTTCTGGACATCTTCAGGTAAGGTTAAAACCGAACCATGGACCAACATAGGCATAAAGGACATCAACATGATCCAAAAATATACAGCGATTCTTTTCATAAGCCGGTAAAACAATAACTTAACTCAAATATCGCACCAAACCAGTCAGCTTCCCTGAGAAAAGATGAAAAACCCCTGGGATTATTCGCACACCCAAAGGTATCTATTTTTTTTGTAGTTTGGCGCTAAGATGCAAGAAGAAAAAAATGAAGTTTTCACTGGTATTTACAGGTAAAACCAGCGAGTCCTACCTCAGGGAAGGAGTAAAGGTCTATCTGGACCGGATCCGGCACTATCTTCCTGTTGAAGTTAAGGAAATAACTCCCCTAAGGGAGACCAGGGGACTTGATCCGGCCATGATCAGGGCAAAAGAAAGTGAATGGTTCCTGAAAAACCTGCCATCATCCGGTTATCTTGTACTGTTGGATGAGGCAGGCAGTGAGCTTACCTCCATGGAATTATCCGCCTTTCTCCAGGCCAGGATGAACCAGGGTATACGACATATGATCTTCCTTACCGGAGGGGCATATGGAGTAACGGAAGAAATTAAAAAGAAAAGCAACTTTATCCTCTCCCTGTCAAAAATGACCTTTACCCACCAGATGTCAAGGCTCATTATCGTTGAACAGCTATACAGGGCACTGACCATTTTAAAAGGCGAACCTTACCATAACCCCTAAACTGACTCCTCATGTGGTACCTTGACTTTTACTCTTTATGGGATATTCTGCTGGTTCCTTTATATGCTTTTGCTATCATTATTGTTGCTTACTGGTGGGCCAGGAAAAAACAGGATGAAGACCCTGTTTACAGGTTCTTTGTACCCGGTTTGTTTGTAAAGATCATTGGTGGCTTTTTATTCACAATGGTTTACACTTTTTACTATACTGGAGGCGACTGTCATGCCTATTTCTGGAGCGCTAAAACCCTGGTTAACCTGTTTTTTAAAGACCCCCAGCCATTTTTCTCAATTATGGTTGGGAATACGACATCCGAAAACTGGTCTTACTTCGATTATGCCACCGGTTGGCCTGTAGAATCGATGTATGTCAGGGGTGGTGAAAGCTTTTCTGTACCCAGGTTGATGGTCCCCTTTTCTTTCCTTGCATTTAATCATATGCTGGTCGCTAATATCCTGCTGGACACTTTCGCTTTCATCGGGATCTGGAAGTTTTTTACGATAATAGCTGCACTTTATCCTTCAATGCAAAAGAAACTGGCTGTAGCGGTATTTTATGTCCCTTCCATGGTATTCTGGGGTTCCGGGATAATGAAAGACACATTTGCACTGACGGCAACCCTCTGGGCAGTGAAAAATGTCTTTTCAATTGTTGAAAAAAAAGAAAAGATCTTCGGGAATATGGTCACCCTGTTGATAAATATCTTCCTGTTGATCTCCATAAAGCCATACATAGCCGTGGCCTTGGTCCCCTGCCTTGGGCTGGCGGTCTCTCATCAGTGGATTGTTAAAATAAAGAACCAGGTCCTGGGGTTATTCCTGGCTCCCTCCCTGATCGGACTGGGATTATTGATAGGAATACTCTCACTTTCCCTGATCAGTTCAAGAATGGGGTCCTATTCCTCAATGGAAGGGATCATTTCAAAAGCACAGATAAACCAGGCGGACCTGAGCCGTTCAGAGCAATACGGCACACACAAGTTTGACATCGGCGGATTCGACGCTTCTGTTTCAGGAATGCTGATAAAAGCACCCAGGGCTATCATTGCCGGTATCTACCGGCCTTTTCTCTGGGAAGCCGGCAGCGTGGTAATGCTGCTGTCTGCCTTGGAAAACACGGTCTTCCTGTTACTGACCATTTATATCCTGATGTATTCCGGGATTAAAACCATCTTCAGAAGCATTCTCCAGGAGCCCTATCTGGTTTTCGCTTTAACCTTCAGCCTGATCTTTGCCTTTTCTGTAGGGCTCTCCACAGCCAATTTCGGAGCCCTCGTCAGGTATAAAATTCCGGGGATACCATTTTTCGTAAGCACCCTGGTCATATTGTACGAAAAATACAAAGAAACTAAGGTGTTGAATGAATCAACATTACGTCCGTTTTAACCACCGCCCTATGATATTGCTGAATAACGCGCCGGCAGGAATAAGCAATAAAATATCAGCCGGGAGAAAATACCTCATTTCGATATTTCTCAGCTGGACAGAAGTTCCGGCACAAATAACCAGGTAAAGAATAAGAAAAAAACAAGGGAAAATGATCAGGTCAGAACATTCCTTCCAATATGCCTTTTTAACCGTGAACACTCCGGCCAACCCGGCAAGTATCAATAATGTCCGGTAATAGAAAAGCAGGGAAGCGATTTTCCTTGCCATACTGGCGCTGTCGTTCAGTTTGCTTTTAAAAATTGCCTTCTGAAGATTCTGAAGTGGAATTCTTATATAAAAATTTAACGGATTTTTCTCAATCTGGTGCTGCCTTAACTTCGAAAATATTTCCTTTATTTCCTGGTTACAGTTTGGATAATCAAAAGGTTGTTTCCAGTATCCGGTTTTGTGGCTGAAACCGCTCCCGCAATTCTGACAAAGAGTAACCGCTTTTTCAAGTAAAAGGGAATCACTGCGGTCACTATAAGCTTCTTTTGGAAAAACTACTTTTTGATTATGAATGATTTGGGAATATTGTGGCTCCCATTCTGCCTTCACTGAATAAATATATTGAAGAAAGGCAAGGGCATCTTCATTCCAGTTGTAGAACCCCCGGAGATCCTGAGTGAAAATTACCTTTTTATGGTTGATATAATTCCTGAGTGGCCATACACTGAATATAAGAACCATGAAAACCATCAGTTGAAGCATTTTCTTTAACAATAGTTTTGATTCCCGGAAATGATCCATGCAAAGGACCAGTATAAAAGCAGGCAGGATAAGCACACATTGCGGACGAACCAAAATGCCTATCCCCAGGAATAAACCGGAATAATACAGGTAATTTTTCCTATTACGAAAAACAAAAAACCAGAAGGCTATTACGGTAATATTCACGCCGAGTAATTCGGCATAGATCACCGGAACCCAGACAATAATAAACGGATAAGTGATATATACCGCAAGTGTGATCAAAGCCACCGACCGCTTTCGAAACAATTGGAGGGTTATCAGGAAAAGCAGCCAGGCAGTAAGCAGGTCAAGCAATAACTGTATCCCGGCGATCAACCGGAAACTGTTTTCCCAGTTTTGCCCGGTGATCAGATAAAATATCCCGATAAAAAAGGGATAACCGGGCATCCTGGCAAAGTAACCGTATTCCAGGCCCGGATTTACAGTAAAAGAACCCGTTTCGATCAGGCTCTGGAATGGAGAAGCAAAAGAATAAGTATCTCCGTCAACGAAAATATTTTCCCTTCCGAAATAAGGTTTGGCAAGGAATAGCACAAAAATGACCCTGAACAGCAATCCGGCCAGGAGTAACCAATATTCCGCTTTAATCTTCCGTAGTAAATTCATCCGGGAATTTTTTTATTGAATCAACATAATCCACAAAATGAATGGCAGGAATGATAAGCCTTTGTGTATTTTGGTTCAACACAATAAATGTGAGAAATAAAGTGACCAGTAATCCCTGGAACAGTAGTATTAACAATCCTGACAATGCAGAGGTGGTCCAACCGGGAATAGCCAGCGATGTATAAAATTTAAAATACAGCACAAAGACAACGCCGATCAGCATCAGTACTGCAAAAAAGATAAAGAATAAGATCGACCGGGCAGCCACTCTGTCAAGATAAACGGAAATTGATTTTAAACCATGTAAAACAAGGGATTCATAGCTCATGCTTGATTTCCCGTAGGTCCTCTTTTTCCTGGCAACCGGAACGGTTGTGAAAGGGATCATGGCTTTCATCATTCCGCCGGAATAATGGTTCCAGATCTCAGAAATATTAACAACAGAGGGTAAAAGCCCGCCTGGGACAAGGCTGAAATTTCCAAAGGATATCCTTTTGCCGGTAAGCACACGGAAAAGTATCTTATACAAGAAATAACTCCATCTGAAAGAAAACCCTTCCTGCCTTTTCACCCTGGAAGCAAAAATAACCTGCCGGGGATGTCTTTCACTGGCTTCCATCATGGCCGGTATACCTCCGGGATCATCCTCTCCGTCTGCGTCCATTACAATAACCTGCCGGATATTCTTTTCATTTTTGTTCAGATAGGATAACCCGATTGAAATAGCCCGCTGGTGACCCATATTCTTTCTAAGCCTTAACCATTCGAAGGCTACCTCTCCCGGCCTTCCAACAACCGGTAATTGGTTTGATGCATCATCAACTACAAGGTATCTGACATTTTCTGCGGGAATGCTGCGAAAGGTGGTATCCAGCTTAGTCAATAATTCCGACAGTGATATCCAGTCATTAAAAACAGGGATCAATACCCAGGTTACTTTAAGCTCATCAGTCATTGTCAATGTATAAACTTCTTTTTAGTCATTTTCTGTAAAACAATAAGTGCCCATATCCGGTTATACAGATAATCTGAACGGCCACTCATAAATCTCTTTTTCAGCCTGCTCACTTCCTCAAAATTAAGAATATTTGATGCACTTACACTTTCTTCCGACAAATATTCTTCAATAAGGTAATTCAGTGGTCCTTTCAGCCATCGGGTCATCGGCACGGAAAAACCCTTTTTAGGTCTTGCAAAAAGTGCTTCCGGTAAATATTCAAATAATATCTTCTTTAACAAATATTTTGAACACCCGTTTTTATACTTCAAACCAGGATCAAGGTTAAGCGACCACTCAACAATACGATAGTCAAGTAACGGTACCCTGCATTCCAGCGAGTGGAACATGGAAGTTCTGTCAACCTTTACCAGGAGATCATCTTTCAGATAATAAGAAATATCAAACAAAGCCTGAGATTCTTCCGGTGTGAGTGTCCTGTCGTAATTCATTTTCAGGTATGCATTCTCGTTGGTATCGCATATCTCAGGCATTATCAACTGCTCCAGTTCCTTTATTGAAAATAGATATTGTTCCTGGGAAAAAATGTGAGACCTGAGGTTATCATCCTGCCTGTAATTCAATAATTCCGCTACTCTCTGATACCTGCTGCTCCCAAATTGCATAGCCATTGCTGCAGGCTTTCTTAAAAAATACAATATAGGATTATTAAAACGATTGGCCCATTTATAGGCTCCATATCCAAAAAACAGCTCATCACCTCCATCACCGGTGAGCACCATTTTCACCTCCCCAGCCGCCATTTTTGACACGAGCAGGGAGGGAATGGCGGAGGAATCTTCAAAAGGTTGGTCAAATATCTCAATCGAATCGTTAACCCATTCCAATGCATCATTTTCAGTGACCATAAATTCATGGTGCTCAGTACCCAGAATCTTTGCAACTTCCCTGGAATAGGGACTTTCATCAAAGAAACTGTCTTTAAAACCGATAGAAAATGTTTTAAGCCTCCCTTCATAATTCTTAGAAGCGATGGCTGTGATCAGGCTTGAATCGACACCTCCGCTCAGGAAACTGCCAAAAGGAACATCACAGATCAGCCTGTAACGGACAGAACTACAAATAAGCTCGTTCAATTGCTCCTTTGCTTCCTTTTCATCTGAAATTAATCTTTCTTTAATACATCCATTCAAATTCCAAAATGATTCTTCTTTAATACCTTCACGACCAATTGTCAATATTCCGCCTGCCTTTACCTGGTAAATATTCTTATAAAATGTATTAATATCTCCGATAAAACCGTAATGGAGAAATTCTGAAATGGCAAGATAATTAATTGACGAATTCTCAACAACGTAATTAATACATAGCAAAGCTTTTATCTCTGAGGCAAAAGCAAAAACCTTTCCATCCCAGAAATAATACAGGGGTTTAATACCGATTCTGTCGCGGAATAACGTTATTTTATTTCGTTCAGTATTAAAAATAGCAATGGCAAACATACCGTTAAAAAAATCGACACAACGATTATCCCACAAGGTATATGATTCCAGAATTACCTCTGTATCCGAATGAGTATAATATTCTGATCCGGTTTTTACTGCAATTTCTTTATAATTATAAATCTCCCCGTTATAGACAATAACTGAATTACCATCATGGCTGTATATCGGCTGATTGGCAGCTTCAGAAATATCAATAATACTGAGTCTCCTGTGTCCCAGACCAACATTCCCGCTAAAATAAAAATCCTCTGCGTCAGGCCCCCTGTGAGAAAGCGCCGAGGTTGCTTTTCTCAGGTCCTGCTGTGAAATATGATCTTCAAATTGGTAATATCCCGTTATTCCACACATTTTAAAATAAATTTAGCCATCTCAGCTGTCTGGTTTCTTCTGCTATATTCCGCCACAGGTCCGGCTGAGCATGAGACCATCCCCGTTTTTGAAAATTCATTAAACAATTCTTTTACAGAATGAATAAAATCTGATTCATTTCTGCAAATATAACCTGTGTGCTTTTTTAGAATTATTTTTGTCATAATTCCGCTATCCCCAAAAATCATTAAAATCATTCTATTTATGGCTAAATAATCAAAAAGCTTTACATTTAACCATTCCGTCCCAGCATTTGCAAGTAACAGGAGAAGATGACTCTTCTTTAATTGCTTATAATAATCATTCAAAGGTATCCTTGGTATAAATTCAAAAGAGATCTGTTCTGAAATTGACGATTCAACTAATTTATTAATAAAATCATTATCAATATTTGATCCTATGAATTTCATCCTCACTTTAAAATTCTTATCCTCCTCAGCCAGTCTGTTCAGCAATTGCAACACCTTACCCAAAGGCTGAAAAGGATATAAATGGCCAGCATAAGAAATGGTAAACTCAGAAGGATAATCCTTATCATTCATTTTACCAGGCAGTTCTTCTTCAATAAATCCATTGTAAACAACATGAAAATTCGCTTCATGATATAATTTCTGTAAACCAGAAAAAAAAGAGGGAGATGCCATTAATACTGCTTTGGAATTTTTCAGGAATTTCTTTTCAAGACCACTGAACAATATTCCTTTCAGAATCCGAAGACCAGTATTATCAAAATTATTGGTGATGCCTCTGTTCCAGCCGTCCCTGTAATCCAGGATATAAGGAACATTATATTTTTCAGAGAGAATAAAGCAATGTTTAAAAAGAATAAACGGCTCTCCGGTAGCAATGATTAAATCTGCTTTGTTAATTTTTAAGTAATTATCAGCAGCTCTGAATATTTCATAGGAATTGTCAAGCTTAGGAATGAAAAACCTGAAAAAAGAAATCAGAAAAGAAATGGTCTTCCTTGGAATTACAAACCGGGTAATTCCATATTTAAGAATTAATTTATCACGAAACCCAGCTTTATGCGGAACCCTGATGATCTGCCCCTTTTCAGTAATTTCTTCGATAATTTCCTGGCAAACGGATGATCTAACAAAATTTTCCGGTGTACGGTTTCCCGGATCCCAGTGCCTTGTTACCACAACAGGATTAATTCCGTAGTAATGAAGATAAAGATACCAGCCGTATGGTCGCTGTGCCCCGGCTGATAAACAGGGAGGAAAATCATAAGCGAGTATGACCGCAGTTCTCATCATACCAGCCTCCTGATGACCTTCAGTAAACGTAATGCCTGCTTTTCTTTTTTGTTCTTTAATTTTATTGCCTTTTTAACATTGAAAAACGGGTTATTCTTCGTTAGATATTCTGTCTGACCCATCCCGTGTTTGCAATATTCCTCTGATTTCAGTTTGAATTCTTTTTCCAGTGATGCCAGGTATAAACCGGTACATTTTTCCGCAGCCTTTTTGGCAGAATAAAATAAAAGAGAAAAACTCCCGCTTAAATGAATATTCCGTAAATAAGAACTGACTATTCCATCAGAAAAGTTCACAGCATCCTCGGAAACATTTCTCCATTTATGGACCGGCACAAGGTGGAACACCTGTCGTGCAAGTAAAGAAGGCATGATCAGATGGGAACCGTGTACGCCGGTAACAAAAAGGCATTCTGTTAAAAGATCGTTATATTTGAACTCCATCGGATCATCAAATTTTTCGCATCGCTGGTCAAGAATAAACGGGGGAAAAAGCTTGTCATCTTTTTCCCCTATAACAATCAGCGGAATGCTTTCATCAAAATACGATCTTAATAGTTTAAAGAATTTTATAATTCGTTTTCTTTGCTTTGACAATCCCCAGCTTCGTTTCGGATCTTTACGGTAATAAAATATTATTGACCGGGATGGTGGTTTTCCGGCCTGATTACTTGTCAGGTTAAAAAACTCAATAAGTATATTTCTTTCCGGATAATTAAAGTAGGTATTCAGAAAAGCAACATCATAATCCGAATAATTCTTCCTTACTTCATCCAGTATTACATCCAGTTCATAACAATTTTCCAGATCATAAAAAGGAACAGAAACAATACAAAGGTGCATTTTTTCTGAAGGAAGAAAGGCAGCTATTGATTTATGGACAATGACCATCAGGTCAAATTCTCCGGAATACTCAGAAAACAGGGGCTGAAGGTTGAACATTTTCAGGAGAGAATGACCGTAGCAATTATCCAGGAGATTAATCACCAGGCATTTACTCTGCTGGATACTTTTTAGTTTCCACTCAACCCTGCTCATTTCAATCGGGCACCGTTTATAATAATTGGTAATTAATGGCTTATTGAAAAAGTTTATTTCTCCTCTAGTTACACTGTTTTGTCTGGAATTGAATACCAGTGGGTAAGCAGCAGCATGGTTATCGGCCGGTAATAGTTCAACATTCCCGTCATTATCAGAATAAACGGTAAAATAAGAAAGTAATGAAGCATTTTTCATTTTTTCTTTCCCGGTCAGTTCAGATAAAAGGCAGGTATTCATAAAATTAAAGTAATGCAGTTATTTTCGCTCAAGATTGTTATAAAAACCAACCAGTAAGCGGCTTTCATTCTGCCAGTTCAATTCATTCTTTGCTATTTTCAGGTTATTTTTTAATTCGTCGTAATTGTTAAGAATTTCCAGGAATCCCCTTTTATATTCTCCCGGGATGTCAGGGTTAACGACAGCGCCTATTTTGTAATGTTCTACGATACGTGCCACCTCAGGCTGACTTGTACACAGGACAGGGATCTCCGAGATAATGTACTCGAACAGTTTATTATCGAGTGCATACCAGTACGAAAGGTCTTTTTTATTGTAGGTTGGGACAATACCGGCATCACAGGAAGCCAGTACCGGTCCGATTTCTTCCGGTTTTATCTTTGGATGGAAGAAAACATGGCGATATTTTCTATCTTTAACCCAATCCTGAACCGCCTTTTTCCCACCCTGTTCACCGGATATAATGATAAAAGCAAAGTCAGGCAAATCCGCTGTTTCCATTATTACCTGTTCAAGATTAAGGGTTTTGGGATAAATGGCCGAACCGATAAACACCAGTATTTTTGTTGTATCCGGAATAGAAAAACGTTTTCTCAACAAGGAAGGATCAGGCGGATAATCTTTTTTATCAGTTATATTGCGAAGAATCAGGGGTTTGCCGGAAAGCCTGAAATATTGCCGGAGGTTTGCAGCCAGCGATTCATTAACAGTAATAAGGTGATCGATATAACCGGCATTGTTCTTTTCCCGGAGTACCTGGAAACGTCTGACCACCCATGATTTCAAATAAAGGACCGGGTCATTCTGTCTGGATACATTCAGCGGCCAGCTGTGGAAGAGTTCATGAGAGTCATAAATGAGGGTGATTCCGGGTTTTTTCTTTTTCACCATTTTGCCCATTTGCAGCATGGCCTGGTCATGGCAGTGTAAAACGTCCGGTGAAACCGAGAGTATGGGATCGATATATCTTTTAAGGCGGGAGGTTTTTTTTATGTCAAAAATGTCATCCTCAAAGATCCTGATGATCTGGTAACCATCATGCTGTTCCTTTTCAGGCAGGGACCCGTCCTTCACACAAAATACCACAAGCCGGAAACCGCCGGTTGCAAGAGCAGTGACTTCTCTTAAAACCCGCCGGTCATCAACAAATGGGTTATCAAGCAAAACAGCGGTAGTCATCCTCACCTTCATTAAATGATCCAACGCAATACTTCAAAAGCTTCTGCATAATGGGTACCGATCTGAGTGCCCCGGGTATAGGCAAGCGAACGGATGAATTCTTCAGAATAGTAATGTCTGAAATGCTGAGATTTATAGGTTAAAATGGAGTCAATTTTCTTTTTTATCTGATCTTCAGTGAGTGTTGAAAAACAAGAAGTTGACATGACCATGTTATTCCATGGGAGCTCATACCCCAGCAGGTTTGAATATTTGAATGCCCTGATGCTTTCGTTGTGGACCACCTGGTGATCCTGGTGGATGTCGGCTGAGGATGGGGTAAGTACAAGCCTGGGTTTGATTTCGTGGTTAAGCTTCACCATTTCTTCAAGGATATCCTGTCTTTTATAGGAAAAGTACCTGACTTCGAAATCAAAAATTCTGACATCTTTGATCCCGAGCAGACTGGTTGCGGTCATCAGCTCCGTTTCCAGGATATCCGAAGGAAGGTCTTTGGGTATGGTCGTCTTACATGCAGAAAAGGCAACATAGGTGATCTCGTACCCTTCCTCAAGCCATTTCGTCACAGAACCGCCACAGCCAAACTCTCCGTCATCGGTATGGGGGGCAAGAATGAGTATTTTTCCCGGTAAACTAGCGGTCATTTAGCTGATTTATTTGGTTTTTAAATTCGTAAAGAAAATTATGAGCATTCCAATATAACCATTTTTTTGCAGGCAGCGGTTTGCTGATGAGTTTTTCTCTCTGCAATTCAAAAATGGATTCATCGATTTTCTCTTTTACCCATGGGATTTGCAGCCATTTATCGACAGGAGGCTCATATCCGAGTTTGTCTTTCCTCCAGGTGATCTCATCAGGAAGACTTCCTTCGAAAGCTTTTCTCAGGATCCATTTGGTCCATCCTTCACAGATCTTGTATGTAGAGGGTAACTGGAAAATGTATTCAACCAGGGTATGAAAAAGGAAGGGCAGCCTCACTTCCCTGGAGAAGGCCATTGAATTGCGGTCTGCCAGTTTCAGCAGTTTCCCCAGGCCATACACTGATGTTGAATAAGACAAGGTATCATTGAGGTTTCTGAAGCTTTTAAAAGGAGGCGGAAGATGTTTAAAACGATTGGCAAAATCTGCATTCAGATCGCTAAGGTAGGAAGGGATAACCAGTTTTCTTCTCTGTTCCCCTATTTCTCTCAGAAAACCCGGTCTAAGCGCTTCCATGATAAAAGAAGGACCGGTCCTGAACCTGGTGTTATGTAGCTTTTCATATCCTTTTCTTTCCCTGATGAATTTCCGGTGATTATTAAGATATAACTCTCTGAAGAAAGGATAGAAATAATGCATATACCCGGCGAATACCTCATCCGCTCCCTGTCCGTCGAGAAGCACAGTAACCCCATGCCTTGAAGCCAGTTTCATGACCTCCCACTGTGCCAGCGGGCTTACCCCGCCAATGGGTTCTTCCTGGTGCCAGAAGATCTTATCCAGGTCATCGGTGAAGTTATAACCGGTTACCCAGGTCTGATAACTGTTCAATTTTAGATTCGAGGTAAGGTATTGGACATATTTTCCTTCGTCCTTGAAGGGATCATCGAAGCGTGCTGTAAAAGTATTCTGAAGACCTTTATCCTCTTCAGGCATCAGGTCATTTATACACCATACAACAGTTGAAGAGTCAAGACCTCCGGAAAGACTGCTTCCGACAGGAACATCAGACCTCAGGCGACGCTGAACAGACAGATGAATGAGTGAACGTACCTCCTCAGCAGCTTCACCGGGGAAGGGAACTTTTTCAAAAACCCGGGAAGGTAACTCCCAGTATCTCGTACAGGTCATTTTCCCGTTCTGATCGAGTATGAGATAATGCGCTGCTTCCAGGGTAAAGATGTCTTGAAAAAAGGTTTGTTTTTTATCGAACGGGTTCTCAACTACCTGGTAGGCAAGGTAGTAAAACATCATGTCCATGTTCTCCTGAAATGGGACACCTCCGGCAAAAAGCCCCTTTACTTCAGAAGCAAATACAAAAGAATGTCCCGGAAAGTATTGGTAATAAAATGGTTTTTCACCGAAACGATCGCGGGCAGCAAACAGTTTCTTTTCTTTTTTATCGAAAATACAAAAGGCAAACATTCCGTCGATCATCGGCAGGCATTCCTCCCCATACGCCTGGAACAGGGCAAGTAATACCTCTGTATCTGACTGGGTATTAAACTGATAACCTTTCTTTTTCAGATTTTCGCGAAGCTCTATGTAATTATATATCTCACCATTAAGAGTGATCACATACCTTCCACTATATTCCATTGGCTGCCTGGCGGCCTGCGACAAATCGATGATAGCCAGGCGCCGGTGGCCCAATGCGATATTCCCCTCTTCAGAAAACCAGTGCCCGTCGCCATCAGGACCACGGTGGGCCAGGATATCTGTCATCCTTTTAAGTACGGCAGGATTGGCTTTACGCCCATCAAAGTATGCTATTCCGGCAATACCGCACATTATTTATCCCTCGTTTTTAGTAAGGCAAACGAAATAAATTCATTAAATGAATTATCCAGAGAATAGTAATTTTCAACCATTCTCCTTCCGTTTTGCCCGAGCGTTCTTCTTAACTCTTTTTCCTGTAATAAGGTTTCAAGCATTCGTTGCCAATCTCTGTAATCATGCGCAATCAGCAGTTCCTTCCCGTGACTCACTTCTGAAGGTAGTCCATAGGGAACACCCACCATGGGCAAACCTGTTGCCAGGTAATCCATCACTTTCATTGTCGATTTTCCTTTTGAAATGATGCTTTCAAATTCGGGATAAATGCCTATGTCTGACTCGCTTAACAGATTGAAAAAAGTATCAGGTTCCCATTTATGATGCTCGATGTCCAGGCCCGGGTATTGAATGGTATTTTTGCAAACCAGCACAACAGTCAGCGGGTATTTGCCTGACACCTCGGCTATCAAAGGTAAAAACCGCTGCAATAGCGGCAGATTATGAGTAAGGCCTGTCCAGAACAATCTAGGCTTGTCCCGGATCTCATAGTCCGTTTTCACAATATATTTTTCAAGATTGACAGCTACTTTCCAGGTGATCACATGATCGTGCTGTTTTTGAAAATGACTCTTTAAAAACTCGTTGGAAACGGAAAGCTGGTGCGCGTACTTAATGGTTTGACTGACCAGTAAAGGTTGCCTTTCGAAAATGGAGTCCCAGATATCAATGGTGACATGGTGGTTTATTTTGAGCAGTAATCTTTCCAGATGCGGAAATTCAAGGTCAAAATACATGGGAAACAACCCTCTCTGGATAAATGCCGCTTTATATCCTGCTGCTGCCAGGACCTGAGGTATCCTTTTCCATAGGATCCTCAGATATAACAGATACTGTAAGGGTCTTCTGCGTGCAAGGGTATCCCTGACATAATCATCACGGTACAGGTTGCAGATCCGGTAGGTGATGTTATTTTTTTCCAGAAAAGGGATATATTCTTCAAACCTGCGGATGTAACCATCAGAACCTACAAAAGCATAGGGATAAAGGATGAGGTCCTTTTTCTTCCCGTTCCGGGGAATCAATCTGACCACCCAGTGCAATATTCTGATAAACAGGAAAGTTACATCAAGCAAAATGAGAAAGATGAGGTAAGCTGCTTTATCGACGTATTTAAGGATGAAAGACCACATGGTTGGAGCAGGCGGATAAGTCGGAACAGGTGAAAAACGGATTACAACATGTAAAAGTAATTCAAATCGAACTCCTTTAAAAGGAAAAGCAAGGGGCGAAGTTCTTATCTTTGTTGAAAAGTCATCGAAATGCAAAAAGTGGCAGTATTCCCCGGATCATTCGACCCTGTGACCCGTGGTCATGAATCTCTTGTTATCAGGGCACTTTCATTATTCGACAAGATCTATGTGGCTGTCGGGCAGAACTCCGGTAAGAACCATTTTTTCGCTTGTGAAAAAAGAGTAAACTGGCTGAAAGAGGTTTTTAGGGGTTATCCGTCCGTTGAAGTGGAACAATACAGTGGTCTGACCATTGATTTCTGCCGGAAAGTAGGGGCAACATACATCCTCAGGGGTTTGCGGACATCATCTGATTTTGAATTTGAAAGAAGTATCGGTCAGGTGAATAAGATGATCGAACCGGGTATTGAGACCATCTTCTTTTTGTCTATGCCTGAACATACCCCCGTTAATTCATCGATAGTCAGAGACATCATCCGCAACGGAGGAGATCCGTCACCCTTTATTCCTGCAGGAATAAGCATCAGGGAAGGGATTGAATAATCAAACCGCTTTGATAAGGTATCCTATGATCAGGTCGTTATTCATTTTCATTTATCTCCTGGCTGCCCTGGTTGGAAGGACATACGCTTCAACCACCGCCATTGAAGGCAATGCAGACGGGTTCAGGGGAAAGGTTGTCCGGTTATCGGTTTACTCCGACCTGGTTTCGGGCCGGACAGAGGTTGTTGCCACAGCCCTGATAGGGCAGGAAGGTCATTTCAAACTGTATGCCCGGCTAAGCGATACCATGGCCGCCATTCTGTCCATTGGAAGCCGGAAATCGAATTTCATCCTGGTTGCCGGTGAAATGTATACATGTACAATAGATGGCAGCAGCGACAGCATAGGGCAGCAGGCAACACCCAACGCGATACTGGAGCTTAAGGTAAATTTTACCAACCTGAAGGAAGATGATCCTAACAGTGTGCTATCCCGTTTCACAGGGCTTTCCGAAAATTTTCTTTACACTCATTCGGCTGCCCTGGCCGCCAACCGCGGTAAACCGGTATATGACAGCCTGGTTTCCCTTATCCGTAAAGAATTTACTGTGGCTGAAGGATCGTTTACCGGTATTTACATTTATTACAGGATGGCAAGGATCGAAGACATGGTCAGCCGGTGGCCGGCCAACCGGCGGTTCAGCAAATTCCTGGCAGATAAGCCCATTCTATACAACCATCCGGGTTACATGGATTACTTTAACGATTTTTTTGAGAATTATCTGACCACAAAATCCAGGGATTTGTCTTTTACCTCCCTGGATATACCGATCAATGAGCTGGGAAGCCTGTCGGCGTTGACGGACAGCCTTGGTAAAGACAAGCTGCTGGTTAACGAACAGGTCAGGGAACTGGTGATGATTAAAAACCTGGGTAAACTATTTCATGATAAGCGGTTCAGCCAGTCTTCCATCATCCGGATGCTTGACCTGGTAAGGCAAAACAGTAAGTTTCCTGTTCACAGGACCATAGCTGGAAACATCCTGTTTCAACTTACTCATTTATCAAAAGGAAGTAACGCCCCTGTTTTTTCATTAACGGCAGTGGACCATACTGAAAAAACGCTGGAGGATTACCGTGGCAAATGGGTATATGTTGGTTTTTTTACCACATGGTGCGAGATTTGCCTGCCCGAAATGAAGGTGATCGCTTCGTTGAAGGAGAAATATGGGGATTATGTTGAGTTTATCAGTATCTGCTGTGATGAGGACCCGATCTCCCTGACCTATTACCTGGCCGGAAACAACAACTTTAAGTGGACATTCTTTCCGCTGACCAATTCTCAGGAAATACTCGACAATTATGAAGTGACGGCTTACCCCCTGTTTGTTTTGATCGATCCTGCCGGGAAGATATACCAGTACCCTGCCTTCAAACCCAGTGAGCACCTGGATGAATTGTTAAAAAGTCTGAAGTTTTAAGGGATCAACCTTCCTTTTTGAAAAAGCTGAAATGGACTTTCCCATATTTCCGTACATCGAAGAAACCCGGGTAGGCGGAGAACCCAATGAAAGCGGAATGTTCGATAATGAACCATCCTTCAGGGTTCAGCCAGTTCCCTTCCATTATTCGAACCGGCAAATCGATGATATTATCCATATCATAAGGAGGGTCGGCAAAAATGACATCAAAACCTTCGCCCCTGTGTTTCAGGTAATTGAAGACATCTGCCCGGATCACCCTGACTTGCCTGAAAGATAATTCCTCTGCCATTTTAATGATGAAACGGGTACAGCGGGTGTCGATATCAACAGCAACCACTTCTTTGGCTCCCCTGGAAGCAAATTCGTAGGTCAGGTTGCCGGTCCCGGAAAAAAGGTCTAGTACACGAATTTCTTCTATATCGAAATGATTCCAAAGGATATTGAACAGGCTTTCCTTCGCCAGGTCCGTAGTAGGCCGCACCGGAAGGTTGGCAGGAGCAGTTATCCTGCGGCCTCTGTGTGATCCGCTGATAATCCTCATGCCAGCAGACTGAAGAGTAACATAAAACTGAAAGAAGAGTGTTTCCTCATTTCTATCGGGATTTTTTTGAACCAGGGCAGATTTACCGGGCGGGAAGAACGAAAATAGTTATCCAGGTAAGAAACCAGGTCCGGGCATTCCGGGCTTTCTCCGGCTGTCATAACCTCTGTCCTGGAAGGATCAAGGTCATTTTCCTTCAGTGAAAGCAAGGTGTAATAGAGGACATCTTCCCTGGTCCTGACATTAAATTCATTGAAGAAGATCAATCCTGACCGGTTAAAAAGAGAAATTTTCATCCAGTTATCAGACAGGTAAAGAAAAACTGAAGCAGCATAATTGTCGGTGGGCAGCGACGGAACCAGTTTTCCCAGCAAGGGGACGTTTTCGTGAGTGATGATGTAATGGCTGAAATGGCTTTTCATTTCCTGGTTCCACATCCAGGGTATGGCGTAGACGGCAACAGCATTCAGTTCAGCTATTTTCTCAGAAAAGATCATTTCACCGGTTTGCACGGGGTAAAGAGGTTCGAGGTAAACCTCTTTACGGTAGTTATCAAAAAGCGGTTCGGGTACCAGGGTAAAACTGCGGTGAGAAAGCATCAATGTAACCGGAATGTCCCTGTCCTCAAACCATGGATGTCTGTTACAGAAATAGTCCAGGGTTCCTTTAATGAGGGTTTCGTCAACACCGGGGCTTCCCTCCTGGTAACGGAAGACTTCAACACCGAAGACTTCAGTGCGGGTTGCCGACATCAGGCAGATCTCCACCTGGCTGCCGGTAACATGCATCCCTATTGAATGAATGTTTTTATCGGCCTTTTCATTTGGCAGGTCAGGGATCCTTAGAATACCGGACAACAATAATTTATTCATAAACCAATGATCAGTTATTTTTCAAAACGGTCTGAACAAAAATAATCCATTCGATCATGCAGATAAAACATTGATTGGATTATTTTTGTCCCCCGCTGATTAATTTATGGAACTTCTCACCTTATTTCTGGTTGCCCTGGGTTTGTGTTTCGATTCGTTTGCAGTATCTGTATCGAGCGGTATTGCCCGCACACGTATCGCCTTTTTACCGGCCACCCGCATCGCTTTTTCCCTGGCTTTCTTCCAGGGTCTGATGCCCCTGGTGGGATGGTTCATCGGTAAAAAGATCGCTGTTGTGCTTCACCATGCCGATCATTGGATAGCCTTCGGGTTACTGGGCCTGCTTGGCCTGAAAATGATATGGGAGAGTTTGAAGAAAACCGAAGAAACGGTTGAATTCAATCCGCTGGATATCAGGATATTGCTGATGATGTCGCTGGCTACCAGTATTGATGCCCTGGTAGTCGGCGTGAGCTTTGGAACCTTAAATGTGAATATTCTGCTGGCCATCCTGATCATTGGCGCGGTCACCTTTACCATATCCATGCTGGGTATCCTCTTTGGAAAAAAGACCGGGAACCGGTTTGGAAAAAAGATGGAGATACTCGGGGGATTGATCTTGATTGGTATTGGCGTGAAGATACTGATTCAGCATCTATACTTCAGTT
>JAPLDE010000042.1:102593-107511 GCA_026391855.1 Bacteroidota bacterium
CCCGGGGTAAGGGTTTCCTGTTGAAGGTTGATCTGGTTGTTCCCGGATGAACAAGGTATTGATCCCAAATTGATAACCTGCTGTCCTTCAGGGTTATAAATAACGACAGAAACGGGCTGAGGCCGGTCAAGATAGAATTCGATGGTTGTCTCACCGGTAGACGGATTTGGGAAAAGCATAATCCTTTCCGGATTTTCCCGGTTGTTGTTTTCATGAATTCCAAGCGTATTGAAATACCGGTTTTTAGCGCGGATCACGCTTGTTTGAAGTTCATCCGGATAATCACCGGCAACCAGGGTCCAGGCTAAAACAAGGGAATCACCGGGCTGGACCAGGTAAGGGCCCGAACTGACCATATCGGCTACATTATTGCCGTTTGCACCTGCACCAGCCTGGTTTCTGTTTGTTTTCATGGCAATATACTTTTCCTGATCGGTGAAACCGTTGTTGACGTTTATACTTCCGTTTTGCCCGTTCATATCGAAAGCATAATGTCTGACGGGACCCTGGGAAAGCAATGAAATGCCTGCCATCGGGCCCCCGTTGAGCGAACGGGTTACACCCATCCGGTAAGCAGAATCCCATTCCACCTGATCATTGGAAGAAGCAAAAAAATCTATGTCCCAATCGAGAAACAACCCCAGGTAAAGATTAGCCAGGGAATTGCTGCCGGAATTCTTCAGGGTGTATTCATACACAACAAACTTGCTGTCCTCAGGGGCATTCCAGGTAAGCACCCTTTGGGTGATCAGGACATGTAAGGCTGATGATCCTGAACCATTATCATTAAAAACAGCAACAACTTCATTATCTGCCTGTTGCGGATTCAACACCTTTTTCACCCTTTCCACCGGGGTGAAATCCTGGTCCCATGAGGTAAAGTCCTGGTTATAAACCACATCAGAAACCTGCGAATAGGAAATTCCGGCCATCAGACCACCGGAAAAGAGAATCGACAGGTCATTTTTATAACAGAACCCGACCCCCTGCGATTTCAGGTCATCGTTATATCCTATTTTACCTGAACTCGTAACCGTGGTTATAATTTCTTCTGTACTGATATTCAGGAAATTTCGATTAATTTCAAGTTTGAGATATTCGAAAGAGGAGGTATTACCGGCCATGTATTCCAGCCTGACAGGGATGCTTGCATCCGGCGGACAGCCAGGTAATAGTTTAAATGTCAGCGGGTTATCATCATTCATTAAGCCTGATGAGCCCGGGATCGCACCCAGGTCAATGACCGAATCGATCAGCTGAACATAGGGTAAAGGGCATATCAGTTTAACGGTCACACCGGGAGCATCAGCCAGGAAATTAAAGAACTGACCGGTAAGGCGGACCGTATCTCCAGGGGCAAAGACAGAATCGTTGTGATCAGAAAACCCGGCCTGGAGAATTCTGATGGAAGGCGATGTTGAATCGGTTAGCGCTCTGTAAAGGTTGATCCTGCCCATCCCCAGTTGTTTATAGAAAGGCAGGTTAACAGGAATAGTGTCGATCACATCGCAGGTGATCCTGAGTTTTTCTGCTGTCTGCCCGGCAGTAAGACCGGGGAACCTGGCCCTCAGGAGGGCAGCGGCTCCTGAAGCAACGGCCGACGCCATAGAGGTGCCCGAAAGTGTTTTATAGAAATAGGGATAGTCCCAGGTTGAAAAGATGTCCTTGCCCGGGGCGCAGAGATCAAGGAATATCCCGTAACTGGTGGCATAACCCGAAACCACAAACATCCTGGCGTCATTTCCATCGGTTGCACCAACGCTTAACACATTTTCGTAAGAAGCCGGGTAAAAAGGAATGTTGTTGTCGGAATTACCGCTGGCTGCCACTACCAGGGCATCCCGGTTATACGTTGCGTAGTTGACAACATCCTGCCCGAACCGGCCTGCGGTGAGCGGGGCCCCCCATGAACAATTGATCACTTTGCAGCCATGGTCGGCAGCATATACTATCCCTTCAAAACCCTTTGTATAGTTACCGTCCGCATCGCTGATCTTGACAGGAAGGAATTTGCAGTTAAACCCAACACCGGCCACTCCAATCAGGTTATTGGTTGAGGCTGCTGCAATACCGCACATATGGGCACCATGAGCAGAATTACCTCCCCCCGGGGCAACCTGGGGGTCATTATCCATCTCACCCAGATCCCAGCCCATAACGTTGTCAATAAAACCGTCGTTGTCATTATCTATACCGTCAATAGGGTCATCGTAATTATATTTGATGTTCCCCTGCAGGTCAGTATGATTCAGGTTGGTCCCCGAGTCAATGATCCCTATGACAACTGAAGAATCGCCCTGGCAGATATCCCAGGCCTGATATGCCCTGATCATGGAAAGGTAATACTGCTGGCCTATCTTTTCATCGTTTGGAATAAAGAAAGGAACCGGGATATAGGCAGGTTCAGCATATTCCACAAAACCACTTTGTTTCAGGTTAATGATGGCCTGGTCAACTTTAATATTATCCTGCAGTATCACCTTAAAGATTCTGGTCAGGTCAACCAGACGGGGGTTTTGCTCAAGGCTTTCTTTTGAGGGAGGCTGATGTAAAGGAAAAACCCTCGAGACGGAAGCGGTTGAAAGAAAAGGAAACCGGGTGGCAAGGATATCCTTTTGCCCGGCTTGCGAAAATTGGGTCGAAAACTCAGGTTTAATCTTGATTATCAATGTATTTGGAATGGTCCTCACCTGTGTATCCGGGGGCCCTGAAATATTCTGAGCTTCACCCTCAGCCACACCTGCAACAATAAGCCATAAAACAAATCCCACGCAAAATAGCAGGGATGATGACCAGCGGGTTTGATCAGACATGGGAAAATATTTATACAAAGTTAGGTTTCCTTTTCCATATTAATCTCGTTCCAGTCAGGAAAATGGTCGATGGCTACAATATCACCCGTACTGAAGTCAATTGAAAAGCAGAAATGGCTGATCCCATTGGTAACGATGAGGTATTTTACCTTAAAGATCATGTTATACCTGGCAATCTGTTCAAAAACATTTTGTTTTACAGGTACATCAGGGGCTTTGCATTCAACGAGCAGCAAGGGCTGCTTATGCGTGCCATAAGCCAGGATATCCGCTCTTTTCGTGAGTTTGTTAAGGACCAGTTTTTTCTCTACCACCAATAATCCGGCGGGATATTGCAGGTTTTTCTCAAGGAAATGCAGCATATGCTGTCTTACCCATTCTTCCGGGGTAAGGGCGACATATTTTCTACGGGTGTGATCCAGTATCTCCCATCTTCGGTTCTGCCGTCTTATTGAGAAGCTGAACCCGGGAAAATCGAGCTGTGGAAGGTCTTTAAAATCCTCGTTATCAGTAGGAACCATTCTTTTTCTCCGGGAAGATCAGTGAGAAGAGTACAGCCATAATAAAAGAGATGATGAAACTTCCCAGAATCTCTGAGATATGAGTCCGGGGTAATATCCATTCTTTCCAGGCTACGGCACTCAGAGAGCCAAAGATGAGTGAGGCGAACACCCCGGCCCTGGAGAAACGTTTCCAGAAAAGCAATAACAGGAGGGCAGGCCCGAAAGAGGAACCAATTCCGGCCCAGGAGTATGATACCAGCCTGAAAATCGTATCCGGGATCACCAGTATCACCAGAAAGGCGAAAACGCCTACTGAAAGGGTCAGGATCTGGTTGAATGAGATCATCCTTTTATCCGTCATCCTCTTTTTCACAACATTTCCATAGATATCCTCGCTCATGGAAGAAGAGCAGATGATGAGTTCGGAAGAAGCGGTGGACATCATGGCCGAAACAACGCCGGAAAGCAACACACCGGCCAGTATGGGATTGATAAGGGTCACGGTAAGCATTGGAAGGATTTGTTCTGCATCTTTCAGTTGTGAAGGCAAGCCGGGGATCTGGGCAGAGGTGATCATCACTTTTCCGGTAATACCGATCAGAATAGCGCCAACATAGGCGATCAGGGTCCAGCAGACAGCTACCCAGATGGCTCTTTTAACATCTTTTTCGTTTTTCAGAGCCATCATCCGTGATAAAAGCTGAGGCTGGCCGGTATACCCGAATGCCCAGCACAGGCCGTTCACCACTGCTAATGCAGCGGTACTTCCCGACAACCCTCCGGTCAGGGAGGCATAACCCTCTCCGGCGGCATGCAGGTTCCTGGCAAAATCAACATTATAGGAAGCCATCACGAGTAAAAGAATGACAGGCAGCGCTATCAGGGTGAAAATCATCAGGATCGCCTGGAAAACATCAGTGGCAACAACCGCCATGAATCCCCCGAATGAGGTATAAACAACCACTACCAGTGACCCGATGATCATTCCCCAAAGGGGTGACAGACCGAAGGTGCGTTCAAAAACATCACCGGCTCCCTTGAACTGGGCTGCGATATAAAAAAGGAAAAAAAAGATTACGATGATCCCGGAAAGGATGCCGATGGGCTTTTCCGTTCCCGGGAATTTCCTGGAGATCAGGCTGGGAATAGTCAGTGCCCCGGTCCGCTCCGTTTCTCTTCTCAGGGGGCCTGACATGACGATCCAGATGAAGAGTATACCGGCAACACATCCTATAGCGACCCAGATACTCTGAAAGCCAAGTGCATAGGCTTCTCCTGTCAATCCCAGCAGCAACCAGGCGGATTCACCGGTAGCCCGCTCGGAAAGCGCCAGGGAAACCCCTGAAATCTTCCTGCCACCAAGGATGAAATCGCTGTTGGTTTTTGAACGCATGGCAGACCATATGGCCAGTCCCATGACAACAACCAGATAAAGGACGAATACCGTGATCATTGGTATCAGGTTAAGGGGCGGAACAACTTACTGAGCCAGGCATGAAACCCATGAATGGAATTTACAGGCGGAGCATGCATCAGTATACATTCTCCGGTAATCACTTTCATCCCGTTTTCCTGGCAAAACTTTATCGATTCCGGCGTTTC
>JAPLDE010000042.1:107521-118787 GCA_026391855.1 Bacteroidota bacterium
CGTTTCAGACTTCTGTTGGATCCACACATGTTTGATCCCCTTTTGATTGGCATCCTCCATTACCCTGAGGGTTTTCTCTTTGCCGACAATTGAAATGACACCGGCAAAGGGTTCAGGAATGCTATTCAGGTCTGGAAAGCAGGTCTGTCCTTCAACTGAAGTAAGTTTAGGGTTTACCGGGTAAACTTTCCATCCTTTTTTTATCAGCTCCCTGAAGGCATTGGCTCCGAATTTTTTTGGATCGGATGAAACCCCGACCAGCGCAACAGCAGGCAGGCTGACAAATTCATCGATAAGACTTTTAGAGGCTCTTTTTGACATTGGGAAAGGATTTAAATTATGTTGTTGAAATAGTTCCACAAAACATCGTCGGGCAGGGGTGCAACGACCTCGATCTCTTCGTTCCTGACAGGATGAATGAAGTTCAGTCTCCTGGCGTGAAGATGGATCGAGCCGTTTTCGTTACTCCGGGGATACCCGTATTTCAGGTCGCCTTTCACCGGACATCCGATGGCTGCCAGCTGCGCCCTGATCTGGTGATGGCGGCCTGTCTTCAGATCGATCTCCAGGAGATAATAATTATCGCTGCCGGCCAGTATCCGGTAATGCAGTTCGGCTATGAGAGAATCCTTTACCATTTTGGTAAAGACAACAGCTTTGTTCTCCTTTTCGTTCCTTTTAAGGTAATGAACAAGGTCGGCTTCCGTTTCAGGAGGCTGGTTTTTCACTACGGCCCAGTAGGTTTTCTTTATCTCCCTTTTTTTCATCACTTCGTTCATCCTGATCAGGGCTTTGCTGGTCCTGGCAAAGACAACGATCCCGCTGACCGGGCGGTCGATCCGGTGGATCACACCCAGGAATGCTTCTCCCGGTTTGTGGTATTTCTTCCTGATATAGTCCTTTACCACTTCAACCAGGGGAATATCTCCTGTTTTATCTTCCTGGATGATCTCGCCCGGTAGTTTGTTTATGATTATCAGGTGGTTATCCTCCAGCAGAATGCGCTTCGAAATGTCAGTACTGTTCCCTTTCATTAGGAAAGTCTAGTGATTTGATATCGCTGATGTAGGTTGAAACCGATCCTTTGATCTCCTCACTGAGGTTATGGTACCTCCTGAGGAATCTGGGTGAGAATTTTGTGGTAATACCCAGCATATCGTGTAAAACCAGCACCTGGCCGTCTACCTGTCCCCCGGCCCCGATACCTATAATGGGTATTTTCAGCTCTTTAGCCACCTGTGCTCCCAGTTTGGCCGGAATCTTCTCCAGGACAATGGCAAAAACACCTGCACGTTCAAGCAAATGGGCATCTTCTACCAGCTTGTCCGCTTCTTTTTGTTCGGTTGCCCTAACAACATAAGTCCCGAACTTATGGATCGACTGGGGAGTAAGCCCCAAATGACCCATGATCGGTATGCCGGCGGAAAGAATGCGGTCGACGGATTCCAGGACCTCCCTGCCACCTTCCATTTTCACGGCATCGGCTGCTGATTCCTTCATGATACGTATGGCCGAATTCAGGGCTTCCTTCGAATTGCCCTGGTAAGTTCCAAAAGGGAGGTCAACCACGACCAATGCCCTGTCAACTCCACGGCATACAGAGGAAGCATGATAGATCATCTCATTCAGGGTGATCGGCAGGGTGGTTTTATGACCTGCCATCACATTAGAGGCAGAATCACCTACCAGTATCACCTCTATTCCGGCTTCATCCAATAATGTGGCGAAAGAAAAATCGTATGCGGTGAGCATGGCAATTTTCTCTCCTTTTAACTTCATTTCCTGCAAAACATGCGTGGTTATTTTAGCAGGTGAAAATTGGGTTGGCATATATCAAATTTTTACAAATGTAGAAAGAAATCCCTTCCCTGTTCTTCATTTCTCCATCCGTCACTTTGATATTCAGGAGGGTGATTATCTTTGCCTGGTCAATCAACGAATCATGACAAGTGTCCGGGCTGGTATATTATTGATTTTGTTTACTTTATGTCTATTCTCACCGGGTTTGTTCGCGCAGTTCTTTGATACCGGACAGGATCCGGCCTCCATAAAATGGAGAAAGATACAGACGGAGCATTTTAAGGTGATCTGCCCGGCTGATTTTGAGAAAGAGGGTCAGAAAATAGCCGGCTTGCTGGAGTTTTCGCTTCCCCGTGTATCGTCAACCCTTGACCATCACCTCAGGGGTCGCTTTCCGGTATTGGTCCACAGCCGGTCGGCCATCAGCAACGGATTGGTGAGCTGGGCACCCCGGCGGATGGAACTGTACCCGGTCCCTCCCCAGGGAAATTATCCCCAGGATTGGTTTGAACAACTGGCCGTTCATGAAGGCAGGCACGTAATCCAGCTTGACAGGCTGAATACCGGCACTGTCCGGGCAATGAACCTGTTTTTCGGGCAAAGTATTACTGCCTTGACAGCCGGTTTGTATGTTCCCTCCTGGTTCATGGAAGGGGATGCCGTAGTGGCAGAAACCGCTTTAAGCAATAGCGGCCGGGGTCGGGTCCCGGACTTTGAAATGGAACTCAGGGCACAAACCCTTCTAAATGGGATTTTTTCCTATGACAAGGCTGTTTTTGGCTCTTACCGGGATTACATACCCGACCGCTACATCCTGGGTTACCACCTGGTAGCCTGGGGAAGAAAGCAATACGGCCGGGACCTCTGGGTCGGCGTACTCGGAAAAGTAAGCAGGAACCCCTTTATTCCCAACCCATTCAACCGGGGAATCAGAGAGAAAACCGGACTGTCGCTCGGAAGTTTCTATAAAAGGGGTATGAAAGAAATGGACAGCCTCTGGCAAAATGAAGATAATAAACTGACCCTGAGCACGATAAAAAATATCCCTGTTAGAGATAACGGACATTACACGGATTATCATTTCCCTGCTGAAATGGAAGGGGGTTGTTTTTTTTCCACCCAGACAGGAATAGACATAGTCCCCAGGTTTATCAAAATTGATCCTGATGGTAATGAATCCGTTCTGTACATTCCCGGGGACATCGGGCAGGATGCCATATCATATAATAATGGTAAGATCTTCTGGGCTGAATATGAGCCGGATATACGGTGGGAGAACCGGAACTACTCTGTTGTCAAGGTATTTGACATTGCCTCCCGCAAAACAACAACACTGGGGAGGAAGACCAGGTGGTTCTCCCCTTCTCCCTCTCCTGACAATACAAAGATCTGTGCTGTTGAGGTGGATGAAGGCGGAGTATGTTCGCTGGTTATTCTGGAAGCCACTCGTGGCGCCTTGATCCGGAGGATAAAGACCGCTGAAAACCTTCTGTTGTTAACGCCTGCATGGGACGGGGAGGGAAAACACATCATCTGTGCCGTTCAGGGAGAGAAGGGAAAAGCCCTGGCAGATATCAATGCGGTAACCGGCAAGATCATTTTCCTGACCCGTTTTACTACTGTGGAAATCAGCGGTCCGGTTTACTACCAGGACAAGGTCATTTTTTTAGGCGGGTGGAACGGGATCGACAATGTGTATTCACTTGATACGGCCGGCGGGCAGATCTTACAGCTTACCTCTTCCCGTTTTGGAGCCCACGACCCTTCGGTTACTGCGGACGGGCAGCACCTGCTTTATGTCGATTACACCCCGAACGGTCACCGGATAACCGAGGCGGAATTGCCTGATCTCTTGAACATATCCCTTGAAAGCATCGATAAAATGTCTCTTGGGCTTGACACTCTCCTCAGCCAACAGGAAGGAGGACCCATACAATACCCTGAACTTCAGCCTGTTTATCCCTCCAAACCATACCGGAAACTATTCCATCTGTTTGACTTTCACAGCTGGGCCCCGGCCTACCTGGATATTTCCGGCCTTGGAGTCAGCCCGGGGATCACCCTGATGTCTCAGAACCTGCTTAGCACCATGTTCATGACTGCCGGGTACCTCTATAACCAGGCCGAACAGACAGGGAAATATACCCTGGACATTACTTATAAAGGATTTTATCCAGTATTATCCCTCTCCTGTTCCGACGGATTGAGGGCTTCTGAGTGGAAATCCGGGCGATATACCTGGGAAGAGAAAGAAATAAAGGCAGGGATTAGTCTGCCGTTAAATTTTTCCAGAAACCGGTATTACAGGGGGTTACAACCAGCTATCAAAACAACGGTGACCGAACTTTTACACACCTCATCAACACCAGGTATCTTTTACCTGCCCGCTTTTAAAAGCCTGGAGTACGAACTCTATGCTTACCAGTTGCTCAGGTACACAACAAAAAATCTGTTGCCTGAATGGGGCCAGGTCGTGTATCTTCGTTTCAGGAATTCACCCTTCGGTGGCGAAAATACCGGGACGATTAAAGGGGTTCAGTCGACCCTGTACTTTCCGGGGTTGTACCGTCATCATTCTTTCAGTATTGACCTGGGTTTTCAATACAGAATAAACGGGATGAACTACCGCTTTGCAGATGTCATCAACCTTCCCCGAAGCTACAGCATAAGCACTATGAAGACTACTGGAACCAGGTTCGGCAGCGCTACGGTCCAGTATGCCCTTCCGCTCTTTTACCCTGACCTCAGTCTGCCCCGCGTGGCTTACGTGAAAAGGATCAGCGCCTTCTTCTTTATTGATCATGCTTTCAGCTATTCCGGTAATTCATTGTCTCATTATGAGGGGTACACCTGCTTTGGGGCCGACCTCCTCACCGATCTTCATCTGTTCCGTTTTTATGCTCCCTTCAGGTTGGGACTGAGAACCATGTACCTGCCGGAGAAGAACACCTATAACCTGGAATTCTTGTACCAGGTCAACCTGAATTCTTTTTAAATCCAGGGGAAGATTATCGCTGCATTTTTGTATGTTTGGCCATTAAAATTCACCTCAATGAATATTTTTGTAAGACTCCTGATTTCAACCCTGGCGGTGCTGATCACCTCTTACCTTCTACCGGGAGTTCATATCCAGGGAGTTACCGCCGCCCTGGTGGTGGCCGCCGTGCTGGCCATCCTGAACACTTTCCTCAAACCGGTTGTCATCATCCTTACCATTCCCATCACCTTTTTCACACTGGGTTTATTCCTGGTGGTCATCAATGTTTTCATTATCTACCTGGTTACCAAAATAGTCGATGGCTTTTCGGTAGACGGGTTCTGGTGGGCAGTGGCATTCTCCATCATACTGTCAATAGTGACCAACCTTCTGGATAAATTAAACGAAAAACTCAGCTGATAATTAATATGAGACACCGAGCCATTTTTAAACAGGAAGATTTTGACGAGATCATTAGCAAATGTGTTGTTTGCCACGTTTCCATGGTGGATGAAAATGGTCTTCCCTATGTTCTTCCCATGAATTTTGGTTACAGGGAAGGGGTTCTTTATCTTCATTCGGCACGACAGGGAAAGAAATTGGATATCCTGACGCAAAGACCGGATGTTTGTGTGGCATTCAGTACTGATTATGTGTTACGATACCAGAATGAAGAAGTGGCCTGCAGCTGGGGAATGAAATACAGGAGTGTTCTCATGTATGGGAAAGTTGAATTTATTGAGGTTGAAGGAGAAAAGATAGATGCCATGAATGTCATCATGAAAAAGTATACCCAACGGGAATTCCCATATAATATGCCGGCAATCAGGGAAGTATGTATTTACAGGCTGGTCCCTGCCAGGGTTACCGGCCGTGCTTACGGGTACTGAGATTGCTTTTATCCCCGGTACGTTTAAGCCATCTCAAGGCAAGGCAACGCATGACCCAACCCAGGAAGATCCCCATTCCGGCACCCACCAGCACATCACCCGGGTAATGAGCACCAAGATAGATGCGGGAATAACTGATCGCGGCAGCCCAAACCGGCAACAGCCAGGCCATAACCGGCACATTCCTTCTAAAGAACCCGAAAAGAAAGACCGCGATTGCAAAGGTGTTGATGGCATGAGAGGAAATAAAGCCATAGCTGCCCCCGCATATATTTCTGACCAGGTGGATTTTTCCTTCCAGTGAAGGATCATGACAAGGTCTTAGCCGGTGAAAAATATTTTTAAAAAGACTGACTGATACCTGGTCGGTTAGGGTAACCAATAAAACAGCCATGATGAGGATCACCCAGGTTTTCTTGCCAAAATGTCTGAATAACAGATAAATAATAATAAGATAGAGCGGAATCCAGATAAATCTGTCGCTTAGCCAGAACATGACTGTATCCCGGCATGGGGAATGGAAACCGTTTATTGCCAGCAACAGGGCCGTATCCAGTTCATTCAGGTATTGAAGCAAGGCATTCAACGCAGGCTCAGGTTGTGACAGATTCGGGCGAGGCTCCCGGCAGGGCATTCAGTTGTTGCCACAGCAGGTCCTTCAGCCTTACCAATCCTTGCTGGGTATGGGAAGAGATAAAGACGGAAGGGATGTTTGCCGGAAGTTCTTTGGTCAGTTCCCTTTGCAGTTCCCCGTCCAGCAGGTCGGATTTCGTAACTGCCAGCACCCTGGCCTTATCCAGCAATTCGGGATTATATTCTTTCAGTTCGTTAAGTAGTATATTGTATTCATCTTTGATGTTCTTCGCATCGGCAGGGACCATAAAAAGCAGGGCGGCGTTCCTTTCAATATGCCTGAGAAACCTCAACCCCAGCCCTTTTCCTTCATGGGCGCCTTCAATAATCCCGGGAATATCAGCCATAACAAACGAACGGTCATCACGGTAACCAACAATTCCAAGGTTTGGCCGTAAAGTGGTGAACGGGTAATCAGCTATTTCAGGCTTCGCTGCTGACAATACCGACAGCAGGGTCGATTTCCCTGCATTGGGGAAGCCGACAAGACCGACATCGGCCAATATCTTCAGCTCGAGAATCTTCCAGCCTTCCTTTCCTTCTTCACCAGGCTGGGCAAACCGCGGAGTCTGAAAGGTAGCCGATTTAAAATGGTCGTTCCCCAGTCCTCCTCTTCCTCCGGGGATCCATACCTTCGATTCCCCGTCTGCCGTTATTTCCACTTCCGTTTCCCCTGTTTCAAGGTCCCTGGCTATGGTCCCCAACGGAACTTCCACAATAATGTCCTTCCCGTCGGCCCCGGTCTTCAGGCCTCCAGAACCAGAGTTCCCGTCATCGGCCAGCAGATGCTTGGTATACCTGAGGTGAAGAAGCGTCCATAACTGAGAATTCCCCCTGAGGATGATATGGCCTCCTCTTCCGCCGTTACCTCCATCTGGTCCACCTCTTGGGTTCAGTTTGGTCCTGATGAAATGAACAGATCCCGAACCACCTTTGCCGGAATGACAGAAGATCTTAATATAGTCGACGAAATTTGAATTTGCCATTCAGTTTAATTAGTGGTACAGCTTATCGATGTTTGAATAAAGACTCTGAAAAATATCATCAATGGTGCCGATTCCGGGAACGGTCGCCAGTTTTCCCTGCGCTTCAAAGTAATCCAGCAACGGAGCAGTCATTTTGTTGTAGGTTTCCAGGCGTTGATGGATCACCCTTGCTTTGTCGTCCGCTCTTCCTTCCTGCAATGCCCTTTTATACAAGCGTTCAATCAATTCCTCATGGTCAACAATCAGCGAGAGGACCAGGGAGATTGACAAATCCTCATGGTGTAACATTTTATCGAGTTCCTCAGCCTGGACCAGTGTCCTGGGAAAGCCATCGAAGATAAACCCATTGACGTACCTGTTTTCATCGATCACCCTTCTAAGAATATTGATCAGTACCTCATCCGGAACAAGTTTGCCTTCATCCATGTAGACCTTGGCCACTCTTCCGCATTTGCTTTCGATCCTCACTTCCTCCCGAAGGATCTCGCCGGTGGAGATATGCTTCAACTGATATTTCTGCGCAATTCTCACTGATTGCGTACCCTTCCCTGCCCCTGGCGGACCAAAAATTATTAAATTAACCATAAATCCAGAATTAGCTGTTAATCTGATAGATATCAGGCAGATTCCTCCCATAGCCGTTATAATCGAGCCCGTAGCCGATAATAAAATCATTGGGGATCTCTAATCCTATATACGCTAGCTTATAACGTTCAACGAATGCCTTTGGTTTAAATAAAAGAGTGGCTATCTGAAGATCGGCCGGTACCTGAAGCAATATCTGTTCCCTCAGCTTGGCCAGTGTAAAACCTGTATCCACTATGTCTTCGATAATGATCACATTTCTTCCCCTCATTTCTTCCTTTAAACCGATCAGTTCATGCACCTGGGAGCTTGTCTGGGTCCCGATATAGGAAGCCAGCTTCACAAAAGATATTTCACAGGGGAAATTAAATTTTTTAAAAAGATCGGAGGCAAACATAAAAGCTCCGTTCAGTATCACCAGGAACAGTGGATTTTTATCACTGAAATCCCTGGTAATCTCTTCAGCAACCTTTGAAACCGCCCGGTCTATCTGAAGAGAACTGAGATATGGCTTAAATGTCTTATCCAGAACCCGAATGTTACTCATCACCACGAAATTTTTTGCAAACTTATTAAAATTAGGCGTACGCTATTCAGTTTCAGCATTTATCTTTGCGGCAAATGTTCGAAAATATGCAAGCGATTGTCAGTATTATCATGGGAAGCACCTCTGATCTGCCGGTGATGGAAGACGCCGCCAGGCTGCTGAATGAAATGGGTATCCCCTTCGAAATAAATGCGCTTTCTGCTCACCGCACCCCTGAAAAGGTGGCTGAATTTGCTACAGGCGCCTATGGAAAAGGCATAAGGGTGATCATTGCCGGCGCCGGTGGTGCCGCCCACCTTCCCGGTGTCATCGCTTCCATGACCCCGCTGCCGGTAATAGGAGTACCGGTAAAATCCTCCAATTCGCTCGACGGCTGGGATTCAATCCTTTCCATCCTTCAGATGCCTCCCGGTATCCCGGTTGCCACCGTAGGACTGGATGCAGCCCGCAATGCCGCTATACTCGCAGTTCAGATCCTTGCTACGGGCGATGAGGCCATACTGGAAAAAATGATCGTCTTTAAAGAAGGACTGAAGAAAAAGATCATCCAGGCCAACGAGGAACTGGCCGGGAAAGCACATTACCCTTTCCGCGTCTGAACAGTCGGCAGTCAGCAGTCGGCAGTCGGCAAAATTTCGTAGGGACACGATTTATCGTGTCCTATCCTTCACGTTACCAGGCAATTACCAGTAGCCAGTCAATCATTTTTTATACAGCACCATCAACCCGTCCCTCAGCGGGAGCAGCAGTCTTTCTATACGGTCGTCCGTCCTGATAAAATTGTTGAATCTGAGGATCCCCTGCGCCTCTTTATCAGATTCAGCCACATCACCCAGCACTTTTCCTCCCCATAATACATTGTCGGCCAGTATGATACCTCCCGGTCTTACTTTCTCAAAAACCAGGTGGTAGTAATCGAGGTATTGCTCTTTGTCGGCATCAATAAACACCAGGTCGAAGGGGTTTTCCAACTCCGGGATGAGGTGGATGGCGTTACCCAGGTGAAGATGGATTTTCTTTTCCAGACCGGCTTCCCGGAAGTATTCCTTCAGTCCGTCACCCAGTTCTTCATTGATCTCCAGGGTATGTACCCTTCCGTCTTCGGTAAGTCCCTGTGCCAGGCAGATAGCAGAATAACCTGTAAACGATCCTATCTCCAACACAATATCGGGTCTTACCATCCGGCTGATCATCTGGAGCAGCAGGCCCTGCTGATGGCCCGAGACCATCCGCGGAAAAGGCTGGCGGATATGGGTCTCCCGGTAGATCCTGTTAAGGATGGGAAGCTCCGGTGAAGAAAGAGAAACTGCGTAAGATTCGGCTTTTTTCTCCATTAATTCAGGATTATTTTCAAAACACGTTGATACCCTCCGGTCCGGATGACAATGAAATAAATGCCCCGGGGATATTGTTGTCCAAAATGGAAAGGAATAGGATTGACCCCTGCATGGATCCTGTTCTTTTCTTCATACACCAGGTTAAGCTGCGCATCCAGCACCTGCAGGCTGATCTCTCCGGTCTTTCCCGAGGAAACGGTGATCGTCACCTGTTCCCGGCAGGGATTGGGAAAGGCGGACACATTAAAGTTAACAGCCTGATCCGGAATACCGGTAAATCCGCCCAGTTCAAATTTGTAAGCGCCCCTGCCATAGGTGGCGGCAAAAAGGGTATGCGTGGGGTAATACATCCGAAGTTCATTCACCGGGACCGATGGCATGTCTGTGCCAAGCAGCTGCCAGTGCTGCCCGGCATTTGCGGTATAAAACACCCCAATGTCGGTGGCCAGAAAGAAATAATTTTGCAGAAGGGAATCGATAATGATGTCATTAACAGGTATATCCGGCATATCACCGGAGATATCGGTCCAACTGCTACCCCCGTTTTCCGAGGCATAGACATGAACGATATTCTCGGCATAGCGGTAACCTGAGAAAGTGATCCAAACTTTTTCCGGATGCTGGGGATCAACTTTTATTGAAGTCACCCAACGGTGGGGTAATCCGGCATCAACCTCAGTCCATGACAGCCCGCCATTATTGGTTTTCCAGACATGGGCATCATCTGTTCCTGCATAGATCACGTTTTCATCGGACGGGGCCACCTCCAGGGCAGTGATAGTGCCGAAGACAACAGATGGAGCCCCGGGACCGCCCGTCAGGTCCTGGCTGATGGGGGAGAAATTCTGACCGGCATCAACCGATTTATACACCCTGTTGCCTGCCACGTATACGTTGTTGGTAACCGAAAGGCTTTTAACAATGGGAGAACGCCAGTTAAACCTTTCATCCATATTGAAACCCGAAGGGAAAAATCCGCCAAACTGGGAAGAAATAAAATAAAACCACCCGTACTGGGCAGATAAAAACAGTCCTTCCGGGGGATCCAGGTAATTGATCCGGCAATTTACCCCGTCGCCTCCGTATTCCGGCATCCACTGGTTTCCGCTGCCCGGATATTTACGATAGATCCCGTTATCCTGCGCACCGGCCAGCAGGTAGGAAGAATCCCATGGGGCAACATCCAGCGCATAGATCTGGGCGATCGGAAGATTCTGAGAATCTACTCCTGAATAAAGCTGAAAGTAATCATCCGTCAGGTTAATGCCTCCGTCATTTCCCAGCACCATGAGCCCCGGCTGAGCGGCAAAGGCCAGGGCATGGTGATCAACATGGGCGTTCGGGACGATCTGATACCAGTTAAGACCTCCGTCAGGGGAACGGTAGGTGTCTATCAGAAGCATATACAGCTGTGACGGATTATTGGGATCCAGGCGGATACCGCCAAACCACCAGTCGTATGACGTAGTGGCGAACTGCTGTGCTGCATTCAGCGCCGTCCAGGAAGTCCC
>JAPLDE010000042.1:118804-122961 GCA_026391855.1 Bacteroidota bacterium
GCTTTTATACACATCGGTCAGGCTTTCCTGCCCAACAACTGCGGCATAAAGAACAGCAGGGTTCTGGGGGTTGATGGCCAGAGAGATCCTTCCCATACCGGCTGAAGGCAGCCCGGTAGTCATTTTCGACCAGTTGTTGCCCCCGTCCAGTGAACGGTAAATGCCGGAAGCTGGCCCGCCATAGACCCTTCTGCCGGGACGGCGCACCCTTTCCCACATGGCTGCAAACACGGTATCCGGATGAACGGGATCGAAGACAACATCGATGCCACCCGTGCTGTCGGAAACATTGAGAACGTTTTCCCATGAAAAGCCACCGTCCAGGCTCCGGTATATTCCCCTTTCTGGGTTATTGCCGAACAAATTGCCCATCATGGCGGCAAATACCCTGTTATCATTGGCCGGATCGACCGCTATCTTACCGGTACTGCCGCAATTTCCCAATCCCGTGTAATCCCAGGTGATCCCTCCGTTAACCGATTTGTAAACCCCTGTCCCGTCATAAGCCAGGGATCCCCCACCCGCATTGGGTTCGCCGGTTCCGGCAAAGATCACGGCCGTATCCTGCTTCGACAGGGCCATATCACCTATCGACAACCCCGCCTGTCCGTCAAATACCGGCGTCCAGTTCAACCCCTGGTCGGTGGTTTTAAAGATGCCCCCCGATGCGGACCCCACGTAAATGGTCTGGGTGCTTGTTCCGGAAAACTCTATATCGGTTACCCTGCCTCCATAAACGTTCGGCCCGGCAAATACCCAGCCGGTCGTTAGCAGGTCTTTCATTTTTTTATGTTCCCGAAGATACAGGACGGCCTGTTTTATGGCATGCTCATCAAGGGTTCCGTAAGGATAGACCCTTTGCCGGAACATCCATTCATCAGGCAAAAACGGGTTTTCCTCCTCCGGCTTCTCCCTGTGATAAAAGGTATCCAGCTTCAGGGTGAAAAGGGCTGACAGGAGAAGGAATGAAATCAATATTCCTTTTTTCATACCGGAATTGTTATTTTGATCTGTAAATCAGTGTGCTCATCTGATCTGGAACGAATATCTCGTTGGCCACCTCCATAAGGTCCATGACGGTTATGTTTTCAACCTTTTTCACGATCTCATTGAAAGTGTCCACTTTGTCGAACACCTGGTAACTTTTCCCAATGGAGATCATCTGGTTGACATTGGATTCAAGGGAGATGGCCAGCTGTCCGATGAACTGCTGCCTGGCCTTGCGGAACTGGGCCGGACCAATCTTCATCTCCCTGACCTTTTTCAGTTCTTTCTCCACCAGCGCCAGGGAACGTTCCAGGTTGTTGTTTTCCGTTCCCAGGTAAACCGAAAACACCCCGGTTTCCCGGAAAGGCGTATAGGTGGCTTCTACCTGGTAGGCATGACCGTATTTTTCGCGTATGGTCATATTCAGGCGTGATGACATGGCCGGGCCTCCCAGCAGATTGATCAGGAAATTAAAGGTCAGCCGCCTGGGATCCTTATAGCCAAAGGCAAGACCGCCCGTCACACAATGGGTTTGGAAAATGTGTTTATTCAGCGATTTTGTAAAAGGTTTATACAGGGAGGGACTAAAGACAAGTGGTTGCTGACCGTCAACACCGGGTGTTGTATTGCCCTGATAATGACCAAAATACCTTTCCGTTGCTTTCACCAGCTCTTTCCAGGGGATGTTCCCTACTGAACAAAGCACCATTTTTTCCGGCGAATACAGGCGGTTACAGAAACGGCGCAGGTTTTCCGGCCGAAACGACCGTACCGACTTTTCCGTTCCAAGGATATTCCTTCCCAGGGGATGTTTCCGGAAAACGAGCTCTTCAAACTGGTCGTAGATCATTTCATACGGATCATCTTTAAATGAGTTGATCTCATCCAGAATCACCAGTTTCTCCTTTTCCAGTTCTTTCTCAGGGAAAGAAGAATGGAAGAGGATATCCGAAAAAAGCTCCAGGCTGCGGGCATAGAAATCTTTCAGGAAGGAAGCATAGACAAAGGTTTCCTCCCTGGCTGTGTATGCATTCAGGTCACCGCCCACATCCTCCAGGCGGCTGAGCACATGAAAAGCTTTTCTTTTGGCTGTCCCTTTAAAAACACAATGTTCGATAAAATGGGCAATCCCCTGTTCATCAGGCTCTTCATCACGGCTTCCGGCACCCACGATGACGCCTGCATGCGCCACCGGAGAGTCCACATTTTTATGAACCAGGCGCATACCGTTGGGCAACTGATAAAACAAAAATTCTTCCTGATCTCTCATAAGGACAAACCTACATCAAAAATCAATCGCTGACAAAACAGCCATGATATTCTGTTTATCTTTTTTCCTGTTTAACAGGCTTGAAACGTAACTTTAGTTTTAGTAAGGCACAAAACTTCCATTCACATCCCCATAACACAAGCAACGAATATTAACATGCTGGGTGTTTGTGTTTGTAATACTTAATTCCGGTTCTTCAAAGAGCCAGTCACCAGTATTGAACGTATTGGTTAATCCCACAAATCTCTTCTGTATTATTAAAGCATCAACAGCATTCAATGACAAAGTTAAGTTGACATCACCACTTTTCAGGAATAAACCGGTTAAATTTTCAAGTCCGACAAAATGTCTTAAAACGTGTAGAGCATCCACACTATTCACACCACCCCAAGTCTTGGAAGTGTGTGTTATTAACTTATATGAACCCGGTTGTAATCCACAAAACCTATAATAACCCTCTTGATTTGATAAAACAGAATCAATGGCCATTCCGTTCAGCGTTTTTAAAATAACCCAACATGAATCAACGGGAGTTAATAAATTATTGTCATATAGAATATTGCCATCTACAACTGTCCCGCCTAAACCTAAAGTATCACATGTTGAACAAGGGAGTGCCCCCAACCTGAAATTCGGGAAATTTGGAAGTGACATGGAATTAAAAGTGTTTAATTGTACAGCATGTTGTTGAACATCGCAAGCAGTACCAGGCAAATCAGGGTGATTAATGACATGTAGATACCTAACTCCATTCGTGGCACATATGTAAATTTTACCATCAGGGCCCACTTGTTCAAGATAAAAATGTGTACTACCCAAAGGAAACATTGGATCAATAAAACCATCGTAAACTGCCACTGTTTGTTTTGATGCAGCAATATCCTCTGCCTGAAGATCATATTGATCAATCCTTAACTCCGCAGAAACATACATATATCTGGAATTTGGCGAAATTGCTATCCCAGTTGACCATGCATTATCCACATACCATAGGTTTTTATAATTACTAAGAAGTCCTGTACAACGGTCAAAATTAAAAACCTCCAATCTATAAGGTAAATTAATGTCTGTCGCAGAATAACGAACATATTTACTACCATCAGGTGAAAAACAGGCTTGACCTAATTCCATCATATAAGAAGCTGTTCCAATATTTTGAGTGCTTATTAGATTAAGACCTTGTGGATTTAATAAATATAAAAAGTATTTGTTATGCAAAAATTCCGGAATAAGTATCCACCAATCTCTCCCATTTGCATGCCTGGTTGCTGTGATACAACCAGGGTCTAAAGAGTCTTCAAGAATTGGAACATTTCTAATTATTACGTCTCCAAGTCCATTATTTAAACTCATGTCAACAATTGTGTAGTACAATCCAGAACAAAGAGCAAAATAATCATCTGACCAAACTAATTTTTCGTGCAGGATATAATATAGACTCTCGGAATTTGATTTTGGGAGAATTAGTGCTCCTTGGGCTAATCGGTATCCCATACCATCAAAGTAATTAAATAAGTCTCCTGGATTTAGTGAATCTCCGTTTGGCATAATTTGGTAATTGGAATTGGCCACATACATTCCATTGGTATAGAAAAGTAGCTGGCCATTCGTTCCACAAATAGACGCATCAGTTAAATCCAAATTTAATTCTTGTGAAGTATATGTAGTAGAAAGAGGCGAACAATTAAAATTAAGAACAGTCCCGCCTGCATAAGGAGGAAAGTTATCATAACCAAACATCCAAATATTGTCTCTCTTTTGATCAATGCTCACCTGTGCATTAACCAAAAAAGAGACAATTAGAGACAAAATAAATAAGAAAAACTTCCGGGTCATTTAGAAATGATCAATTTGTAAAAATACGTTTTATCAGGCATCATTATGCGAATTTGATAAAATC
>JAPLDE010000188.1 GCA_026391855.1 Bacteroidota bacterium
ACATGAACTCGCTTACCCTGCCGGGATATTTTGATTACTTTCTTGAAAATTCAACACCAGCCATTGTACATGGTCATTCACTCGACCAGTACCTGTCCGGATTCCCCTTTAAACGGCTGGAAAACAGAATTAAAAGAGCCGGTTTGTTTATCTCGGTATCCGAAGCCCAGAAACAAACAGTGATAAAAATTGCTGAGCCGGCCTCCATCCGGGTATTGAACCCTCCGCTTTTGCTCAACGAACTCCCGCCTGCAAGTAATTGCCGGTCAACCCTCAGGCAGAAATACGGTATTCCCCCGGAAGCCTTTGTGTGGGCCATGGCATCGGTATATTTTAATTATAATAAAAGTCCCCTGCGCTTTGTGGAATTGGCATCCCGTATCATCAAACAGTCAGACCGGCCTGTCTTTTTTATCTGGATAGGAGGTGATGTTAACGAAACTGCATGCAGGATAGCCGTTAACCAGGCAAAATCCCTCGGTATTGAACAGTATATCCGGTTTACGGGGAATACCGGCCGTAAAGAATACTTCAGTCTCCTCCAGGCATCCGATGCATTTTTGCTTGTCTCACTCCAGGAATCGTTTTCTATTGTAAGCGCCGAAGCCATTGCACTGGGAAAGCCGGTGATCTCTTTCGACTGCGGAGGCACCAGGGAGATCATTACTCCCGAAAACGGGTCCATCATCCCGGGTTTTTCAACCGACGAAATGGCAAAAATCGGTCCGGAAATTCGATATCGGTCTGATCGGACCTGCCTGGGAAAAGCTGTTGATCGGGTTCCTTACTGCCAATACGAATATTAAAGATAGGCGATACAGTCATAATCCTGGGTGATGATCTTATATCCCTGCCTGATCAGCAGGGTAACAATCTCGGTGAATTGTTCCTGCGTCATGATATGATCAGGCAACCCGTGCTCAAAGGAAATGATGGAAGGCTTTATTGTGTTGAAATCAAGCATCTTCAAAATAGCGTAGTCGTATCCTTCCGTATCGGTCTGAAACAGATCAAGGTGAGTGATCCGGTAAGTGGAGAACAAACTGTTCAGGGTAATTCCTTTCACTTCTTCCGTGGTGATCACCTCCCCCGGAATACCTGATTTCTTATGATGCTCAGGATCTAAAGAGGCAATTCCTTTCGACCATTCGGGTAAACCGGCCGACCCCGGCCGTACCCTGTACAAGGTGGTTGTCATGTCTTTTTCGAAAATGGCAACATTGGCCAGTTGTACCTGTGGTTGGGACGCATAGGTTATTTTCAGCTCATCAAAATACTCTTTAACAGGTTCTACAATTAGACCTGCTAACTTTTTCTTTATCAGTATATTATGGAGAGGATCAAAAGAGATGCCGTCATTACCACCTATCTGTACGAAGAAAAAATCCGGATGATATTTCCTGCGGATCACATATTCCAGGGGATTGTCACAGGTAGTGATCTCCAGCCTTTTGTTGATCTTTTGTAATAACTTGATGATCAGTCTTTTCATTGAAATATCCCCGGTAATAAGGGTTGGCTGTTATCCTGTGGTCCGGGCAAAGGTAGATAAATACTACTTTTGTGAGAGGGTGTTTAACCCGTTCAACAACAATGAACATACTTTTATCCGTTCAGAATATGGGACTGGGTGGGGTAACCACCTATGTGATGCATCTGGCGGCCGGATTGTCGCAACGGCACCGGGTGGTTATCTATGACCATAATCCCTATTTTTTCGATGAAGCCTTCTGTAAGTGGTTACCGGAAGAAGTGGTCATTGAGAAGATCAGGCCGGATACACCAAAGGATAAGCTTGTTTGGAAAGCGAACGCCCTGCTAAAAAAAATGGGGTTTTCTTTTTCATTGTGGGAACGTTTAAAGAACAGGCATTTCCTGAAAGTGCTGAAGAAATATGACATACAGCTGGTCACCAGTTTCGATAAATTTTCCGATAAAATTGTTGTCGGACAGGTGAAGGACAAATTACCGGTTGTTCTTTCCCTCCATGGCTCCTATGATATCAGTGAGTTTTTCAACGTTACAGAGGAAGAGATCAGGGAGTATGAGAAAGTGTTCAGGACCGTAAAAGGGATTGTCTACAAGGCCGACTGCAATATCCGCATCCTTGATAAATACCCTGGATTAACCAACATCAGGGTTGTTCAGCGTATTTTTCACGGATTTGTGTATAACCAGGTTTCCAGGGACCCGGTTCTTTTAAGGAACAGCCTGGGGATCAGCAGCGATGCCTTTGTTTTTGGCATGATAGGCAGGGGAGTCAGGGAAAAAGGATGGGAGGAAGCCCTGGAAGCCTTTATGTTATTGAGGCAAACCACGAAACGGGATATCCACTTCGTAGTGCTGGGAGCAAGCACCTACCTGTCTGAACTTCAAAAAAAATATGATTCCGTGGAAAACATCCATTTTACGGGCTTTGTGGAAAACAATATTGAATGGGTTAACATTTTCGATGTTGGGATGCTTCCGTCCTTTGCCATGACTGAAAACTTTACCTTCAGCGTGGTTGAGTATTTGTTTTGCGGGAAACCGTCCATTGTCACCGATCATGGAGAAATAGCCTTAACCATTGATTATTTGGGGGAGAAAGCAGGAATACTGACTGTTCTGGAAAACGGACGGCCTGTTATTGGTCAACTTCACAAAGCCATGACCACCTACCTGGATGATAAGGAGTTATATCTGAAACACAGGGAATTAGCCTTAAAGGCCTTCGGAAAGTTCGACAGTCAACGGGCTGTTAATGAATATGAAAAGGTTTTTGAAAAGGTACTGGAAAAATTAACCCCATTATAGTTTTTCCTCCATCAACCTGACCAGTTTATCTATATATTTTTCCCAGGTCCACTCTTTAACCGCTTCATGGGCTTGCCTGCATAAAGTCAGGTATTGATTGTCCTGAAGCAAGTCAGCCAATAAGTGGGAGAGCAGGTTAACGGATGAATCGCAATAGTATCCGAATGAAAGGGAATCTCCGAAGGACCGGGTAAATTCTACTGTCCGGCTAACAATTACCGGGGTGTAGTAATACATAGCTTCTGTACAGGCTGAGAATCCGGCCCAAAGTGGGGTTGTATTAACGAAAACACTGGCGTTTTCAAGCAATGAATAGTATTGCTTTTCCTGCTCCGGATCTCCTTTGTCCAGGTATCCATGGCAATATACATTCAAAGGGACAAGACCAAGTTCCTCTTTCTCAATACCAACAATATGTAATTTATAATCCGGAAATTCCCCTTGTATTTGTTCAAAGGCCCTGATCAGTTGAATGGCTCCCTCTTTGTACTTTATGGTGCCCGTGAATAACAGCGAATGAGAACCGGATTTTCGTTTCAGGATATCATCCTCCGCAAAATGATATCCTGAATTGATCACATGACCCAGGTAATAAATGTCCGGGTTAATGTATTTCTCTTTGAGTTGATCTGTAATGCCCCTGAAAAGTGAAATAACCAGGTCAGCATTCTCAATCTGTTTTGTTTCTCTTTTCACACAACCCATCTCCCAGCTGTCCGGATTCCTTTTTTTGTAATGGTGGATATAATGTTCATAGGTCCAGTCGCATAGCAGTACAACAGGCTTTTTTATCAACCCGGCTGAAGAAAAACTGAAGGTCAGAAACAAATTTACATCAGCGTTGGGGAAAGCGCCGGAAGCCCGCTTTATTACAGAACGCTGGTGACAGTAATTGAAACCTGAACGAAAATAACAATACGTTGTTGAAGGGAGCAACCGTTTTAGCGTTTTTTCAACCAAACGGTCAAACCAGGCTTCTGTCTTAGCTGAAGGACTGATATCCACCCGGTTGACACGGATACCCCCGGATTGCAGATGATGAGTGAGAAAGTACGGAATATTCGACCAGGTGCGCTTCTCTTCGGAATTACCCAAGCAAAAAACTGTAATTTCCTTGATCTCTCTCATAATAAACAATTCAGTTATAATTTATTATAGACCTTAAAAATGGTAAAAGCAGACTCCTTATAGGATTGAAGAGGGATTGATTTTGTAAAAAACTGGTAATTAGGATCCTGTGAAGGCAAAATGGCAATAGTCTTAAAATTCTTTATTTGTAAAGTATCCCGGATTATGCTTTCATGGCGTTCCCGTAGAAAATCCTTCTTCAGGAAAGATTCAAAATCGTTAACAGGTGATCGGTCATAGCAATAAAGGTAGGTTTTTAACCCGGGCGTATAATGATCCAGAAAAACAATCAGTGATTGAGTCCATTCATAATTATCTATAGGATCAACAATTACAAGCAATGAATCTGATTGACAGGTATGGACCTGAATGGATAGTATCAGTTCCCGGGTGCTCCTTCCTTCAGATGCAAAACGTGTGGCCATCGGAATGACCTCTGTCTTCAAATGAAAGAGAATAATCAGCAGGATCGCTGTTGTGAATGCGTATCGGGTAATTGCAGCCCGGATTCCTTTTTTGGGGAATGATTCCATGGTCAAAATGATGGGAAAAGCAAATCCCAGCATCATGGGAAGAAGGTATCTTTCGTACAACCCACTTTTATTATAGAGGTAGTATTGGGGAAATACCAAAACCATCATGAATAATAAACCCCAAAGCAATTGTTTGATTTGCCGGTATAAAACAATACGGTTTTCTACTTTTAATGAAGCGGCATAATTCAGGATCATCAGAAATCCTCCAAATAGCACGATATAAAGTATATTGCTTCGCCGGAATAAATAGAATGAGTCTCTCGCAACCTTTATTAATCCCTTACCCTGGTCAATTCCTGCATATTGCATGTTGTTCAACCCGATTTGGTAAAATATTATCCAGAGTTCTGCCACGAAAATAATGAGAACGATGCTGATTATCAGAAGGTTGTTGCAAAAGGAAGACCATAAACGCTTCTGATTGAAATAGGTGTCAAACCATAATAGTGACAAGACATAAGAAGGAATCAGTAAAATAAAGCTTTCTTTACTGAGTGAAGAAAGGATCAGAAGAATGACACTCAAGAGCTGGTTTATCTGTTTTCGTTTTCCGGAAAACCCTCCGCTGAGGAAAAATAAAGAGGCTGAAAAAAACAGCATTCCCAGGATTTCTCCTGTTGATAACCGCCAGATGATAGCGCTTTGCTCACCAATCTGCACCATAAAGCATAAGATATACCCATGGAAACGCGATATTCCGATATTTCCGGAGGCTTTAAATAAGAAAAGCGAAGTTAATATGGTAAGCAATAAGTGATAATAACTCCATACCATTGCGTTCGTTCCAAATAAAATGGTTAGAGGTATTTTATCTATGGTACTGACCGGTGAGAAACGAACATGCATATTCGCATCTAAACGCGACAAAATAGCTGCTTTAATACCCTGATCATGAATCATTTTTTGAATGGAAAACAGGATATGATCATCTGTGAAATGAAGGCCGGAGTTCAGGGTCCCTGTTAAAAACAGCAGTAAGAACCAGAAAGAAGTGAAAAAAAATACCGGGAAATAACGCTTAATGAATATATTACCTGTCAGATTTGTTATTTTATCTAATTCGGACATAACCATTGATGATTATTAGGAGGGATCGAAAATTGCTTAATAATATCTGATCAGTTTTTGCTGATCCGGGTTAACTGGCATTTTTCAAAAATGAATTAACATTTTCAGTTATTTTTGACAATTCTGCTTCGTTTAATTCATAATAGAAAGGTAAGCGTAGAAGACAATCTGAGTATCTGTCTGATTCAGGTAACGCCTCCGGATTATTTGTTTTCCGGTAATAAAGGCTTTGATTTAAACTGAGATAATGGAATACAGACAAAATATCATTCTCTTTAAGTGAATGAATTAATCCGTTGCGCAGTTCCTGACTGTTGCAAACCAGATAAAACATGTTGGCATTATTTGTCGCATAAGAAGGAAGGGAAGGAAGTTGAATGGATAATTGAGTGAGAGCCGATAGTTCTTTATAATAGTTGTCCCAGATTTGTTTTCTTTTATTTTGAATGTCGGAAAGATTTTCAAGTTGCGCAAACAGGAAGGCTGCTGTGACCTCAGAGGGCAGGAAGGAGGAACCGATATCCACCCATCCGTATTTATCAATTTTTCCCCGGGAAAATTCCACCCGGTTTGTTCCTTTTTCCCAGATTATTTCAGACCTGCTAAAAAAACGATCATCATTAATTACCAGCATTCCGCCTTCACCGCTATGAATGTTTTTCGTTTCATGGAATGAAAAACATCCTAAATGCCCTATTCCGCCTAAAGGCCGCCCTTTGTAACAGGAGTCAACTGCCTGGGCGGCATCTTCCACAACTAAAAGGTTATTACGGGATGCAATATCCATGATCTTATCCATATCACAGGCCACTCCTGCATAATGTACCGGCACAATGACTTTGGTACGTGGTGTAATTAATTCCTCTATTTTATTTTCATCAATCCCGGGATGGTCTTTTCTGCTGTCTGCAAAAACAATTTTAGCACCGCGTAATACAAAGGCATTGGCAGTGGAAACAAAAGTATAAGAGGGCATAATTACCTCGTCTCCAACCTGTATATCACACAGGATTGCAGCCATTTCAAGAGCATCCGTACAGCTTGTGGTTAAAAGACATTTTTTAAAACCGTACCGTTTCTGAAAAAAATCATGACATTTTCGGGTAAATATACCATTGCCTGATAATTTACCAATACTTACAGCCTGCTTGATGTATTCTAATTCTTTTCCGGTAAGATATGGTTTGTTAAAAGGTATCATCATTGAAAGTTGAATTTTACAATTTGCTTTGCAGTATCCTTACAATATCTTGCAATGTTTTCATTTCTGCTATTTCCTCGGGTTCTATTGAAACATCAAATTCAGTTTCCAATTCTACGATAAGGTTCAGGTGTCGCAGAGAATCCCAGTTCTGGCAGTTTTTCTGTGAAATGTCATCGGGAATTTCCTTAAGTTCGAAAGTCCTTTGCATTAAGGCTTTAATCCTTTCATTCATTAGATATTGCATTTATTTTATAATAAGGTTTAATTTCAAAGTTGTGTTTTGTCAGATCAATTGAATATTTCTTTATGCCTTCTTCAGTAAACTGTTTATCAATAATTTCAAATCCGAGCTTATCATAGAAATCATTTACCTGTTCATTTTTATTTGTTGGAACATAAGAAGCCAGTATTGTTTTAATTCCTTGTATTTTCAATTTGCTGAAAACGGTATAAGCGAAAGCCTCTGCTATTCCTTTACCAAGAATCCTGCAACTTAATAAAAAGGTATCTATTTCTACAGTGTATTCGTTTTCTGTTTTTTGAACAATGATTAAACCTGTTATTCCATGCTCCCCGAATTTATCGCTGACCCTTAAGGAGAAAATTGTATGACCCTGTGCAATAAAGGCCTGAATTTCGGACTCAGTATAGCGTTTTGTAGTAAGATTGAATTGATTGGTTTTTTGTGTTAGCTGGGCAATACGGGGAATATTACCGGCTTGGACTTCCTTCATTTCTAACTCCATCTGAAGGCTCGAAAGATATGCTGTAAAATCTGAAAAACCCTGCTCATAATTATTACGCATTACATTTTCCTGGTATTGCCTTGTTTTTAACCGGTCTTCCTCGGTTATTTGATAAATTCTGAAATACCGTTCCGTTATTTCCTTAATAAATGCGGGTAGAAGATATGGCTGAGAAGGAAATTCTGGTGTCTCGATCATTGGCAGGAATTGTTTCACTAATTCTCTCTCTGACGGGTTATCATCAATATAAACAACACTATCCGGCCCGATATTTAATTCGGCAATAATTTCAGTGATATTTTCAACCTTATTGTTCCAGTTGATACGATAGATGGTAATATGATCCCTTTTGATGAGAATATCAGGATTCTTTTCCCATAATTCAACAACATCTGCTTCGTTATTTTTACTGCAAATAGTAAGAATAATTCCTGTCTTATTCAGTTCAAGAAGAGATTTTTGAAAATCCAAAAATGCATTTCCAGGATACTCACCTCCACTTTTTACTCCATAGATTCCGTCTTCCCCTAAAATGCCTCCCCAAAGCGTATTATCCAGGTCTAATACGAGGCATTTTTTGCGCTTCATCCCGATTGCATCTGTTTGGATAGTAAACCATTGCTTAAATGGGCCGGATAATTTCGGGTTAAGAGGCATTTTCGATAAATAGTAAAATTTCCAGTCTATCAATTGGCTCATCGAAAAACGGGCAGTGAAGTCATAGAAATCAATTATTTTAATGTTTTTATGTTGTTTTGCTAACCTGATGATTTTTTGGTTGAAATCGGCGATAGCTTCAATTAACGAATAGTTACCCGTTTGGACAGGATTAGCAAAGATCTGAACCAGGGTAAGTATGATGAAATTCTTATGATCCGGAATATTGCGATAAACAAGTAAAAGACTGTTGTAGTATGTATAAATTTCTTCAACTAAAATATCATAATCAGACTTTAATGGAAGAATATAGAACCAAATGTAAGTGTCAGGATCAGTATTCGTTTCAGAAATATCATCGTATCCTGAAAATATAGAATTATGTTTTAAAAAAAATGGTTCAAGTGTACTGTTTCTGAAAATATAATGCATCATTCAAAAATTAATTGGCTTGTAGAAGCTCGATAAAGCCGACTTCTTTATTATATAAAAAGCAGATCAGCCTGTTTTCAAAGGCTGCTGCAGGAATGGGTTTGAATATTAAGATGAATTTGTTAATTTTGAGATGACGAATTGCTTCATAGATATCGTCTGTCTCATAACAAAGATGATAGGGTGTAACGCCCAATTTGTTAACGATATTTTTTACAGGAGATTGATTCGAAGTGGGTTCTATTAGTTCAATCAAAGGGAAACCTGCTTTGGAAATCAAACAGATATTAACCTTCTGAAGATGATCAGAGATTATATCGGTTGTTTTATAACCTGCTTCTGTGTAATATTTTGCTGTGTTTGCTATTGAAAACGTAGCAATTCCTATATGATGAAAAACTAACTCACTTAACATTTAATATTCAATAATTTCGGAAATTTTACAATCGGTAAATGTATAAATTAGGGTCCCCCATGAAAGACCTGCACCAAAACCGGACATTACTACGGTCTTATTATTGATCGATTTCCCAGCCAGCTGTGAGGATATTGTTAAAGGAATTGAAGACGAACTTGTATTTCCATATTTATCCATGCAATAGGGGACTTTCTCAAAGCTGTATTTTAATTTCTTTACGAAAAAGTCGGTCATGAAACGATTAGCCTGATGAAAAATCAAATAATCGACATTTGTCAAGGGGATACCGGCTAATTCAATAATTTCAGTTACTCCTTTGGGGACAACCTTGAGAGCAAAATTAAATACATCCATTCCATCCATAAACAATTCATTCTCAGAACGAATATTACCATCTTCTTTTTCTGATTCCATAAGATTCTCTTGTGTTGTTGGAATCCTGCACTGTCCTGCCGGTATTATTACAGAATTGAAACCCGCTCCATCAGCATACAAAGTGAAATAGGATTTTCCATAATTACCTTTTTCAATTAATGTTGCAGTGCCTGCATCGCCATATAGAGGCACATTCACTTTGTCGTTAGGATTTACAATCTTAGAAAACGTTTCACCAACCAGAAGCAGAACACTGTTTATTCCTTCCAGTGAAGCATAAGCAAAGGCCGTAGATAAACCATAAATATAACCGGAACAACCAACGTTCATATCAAAACAAACAGTAGATTTTAATAATCCCAATCTGTGTTGCAGTGAAGGGGAAGTCATGGGAATTTTATAATCTGGTGTCTGACTTAGAAAGATAAGGACATCAATCTTATTCTTATCTGTTTCATTATCTGAAATGAGTTTTTCAGCTGCTTTAAAGCACAGATCTGAAGAACAAACATCCTTATCAGCATACCTTTTTTCCTTTATTCCGATCGAGTTTATGGTTTTCTCAACTTCTTCCCTGGGCAGCAAATGCCCAAGATCATAATTGGAGGAGATGTTTTTCGGTATGCACGCAGAAACGGCTTTTATCCCTATATGATTAAATGAAAGTACAGCCATATAAAAAGTTATAAAAGAGTGAATCCCCCGTCGATTAATAAATTTGAACCAGTAATCCACTGTGACGCATCAGATAAAAGGTAAATCGCTGCATAGGCTACTTCCTCAGGCTTTCCATATCTGCCTAGAGGGTATTTTTTTGCATCCTCATTTAGTTGGTCATTGGTAATGATGCCTTCATTCATGATATTTGTTTCTATCATACCGGGACAAATACAGTTTACACGAATTCCCTGTGCTGCCAGATCTATAGCCATACCTTTTGCCAGCCCGTTCAATGCTGCTTTCGTAGCGGTATATAATGCACCCCCTCCATAGGATACAAATGAACTGCTAATAGAAGACATGAACACAATGGAAGCGTTCTTTAAAATTTTTTTGTTTTTTATAAGTTGTTGACTTACAATCACAGAGGCATTAAAATTAATGCCAAAAATGTAATCTATCTGTTCTTTTGTCGCAAATTTTATGGGCAATGGTTTAACAATTCCGGCGCAGTGAACAATTCCATTCAACGCAGGTAACTTGTCGACAAGTTCTGAAATATCACCTGTATTTCTTAAGTCAGCATTAATTTTCAGGTGATCACCGTGTTTCGTATTAAGAGAGCTATAAGTCTCACTCAGCCTGGTCTCATCTCTTCCTGTGATGATTACCTTTGCTCCCATTTTTGAACTTTCAATGGCTGTTGCGCGTCCAATGCCGGAAGAAGCCCCGGTTACCAATATTGTTTTTCCTTCCAGTGAAAACGGATTATTTTTCATTTTATATCTCAACCAGGTTTGAACAAATAATTTTGTCAGTTTCAAAATATACACTACCCCAGGATAGCCCAACACCAAAAGCACATGCAATCAGGCGTTGCCTTGATGTCATTAATTTTTCTCTCCATTCAGTAACAAGTGTAAGCGGAATGGTTGCTGAGCTTGTGTTTCCGAATTTATTTAATGAATAGGGAACTTTGTTAGCCGGCAATTTTAATTTATTACGAATTTTTTCATTCATATAAAGATTAGCCTGGTGAAATATAAAAGCGTCAACTTCTTCAATATTCAATTGAAAATGAGAAACTAATTTTTTTATTGTATCAGGAGCTTTTGTTATAGCAAATGAGAATACATCCATTCCATTGAGATGTACATGAAGATTATTCCTGGAAATTCCCGGTTCAATTTCCTTGTAATTCAGGGATTCGGGTTTAAATGGGTTACGAAAGCCCCCATCCGGGATGATAATGGCCTCGAATCCCCCTCCGTCAGTACAAAAATGGAAATTAATACTTTTATTCCCCGGAATGAATTCAAGAGCCGTTGCAGTTCCGGCATCACCGAATAAGGGCCAGTAACTTTTGTCGAATGCTGACCCAAGTTTCAGGGTTGTTTCTCCAGCTAATAAAATCCCTTTTCTGAAATTACCGTTTTGTAATAAAGAAGTAATTACACTCATTCCATATACCCAACCGGAACATCCTGATGAAATATCCAGGCAATAAGTTTCTTGTGACAGACCTAAACGATGCTGTAATATACATGAGGTTGCCGGAAGTATATAATCGGCCGATTGAGAAATAAAAACTATACAGTCGATATCCTCTTTTTGCCAGCTAAGGTCAGTTATAAGTTTTGATACGGCATGGAAGCAAAGATCTGATGTTGTGGTTTTATTATCCGCTATTCTTCTATACCTAACACCAGTCGATTCAATGAATTTTTTAGCTTCATCCCCGCTAATAAGCGAAAGATTAAGATTATCTTCCATAGTTTTTGGAACACAAGCCGCAAAACCACTGATTCTGACATTATCGGTCGTGAGATAACTCATTATAATCTTGATTTTACAATTTCATAAAGATCCTGAATTGTATTTGAAGTACGAACGTCGTCACCTTTAATACTAACGCCATATTCCTCGTCAACCATTGCAATAATTGACAATGCTATTATCGAAGACCATTCTTCAATATTTCTGAAAATAGTGTCCAGTCGAAATTCTGAGGCATCCGTCTCATCGAATTGATCCGCAAAATGTTTAACAAATTGATCTGCTTCCATAGGTAATGTAAAGTTACAACAGTTTAGCAACGTATTCTCTGGAATGATAATAATCCTCTTTTGAGAGTACATATAGTTGATTTGTAATGTGCTCCTGATCAGGGATTAATTTGAAACCAAGGAGCTGGTTATATTTAATGGCCCGTTTGTTATCGCGCATTACATGTGCGGTAATTCGGTTTAATTGTATGTCTTCAAAACAAAAATCAATTTTACAGAGTGTTGCCCGAAAAGGAACATCGGAATTGATGTAATCGTTATCATATATATAAATTCCTCCCTCTCCTTCCATTAATTCGTAATCAATATTTTTTATATTAATAATACCAATTTCTTTGCCTTTGAATTCAATAATAAAATAAAAATTATGCTTGTTATTAATGCTCTTAAACCATGCAGCCTGCATCACCGGAGTTATATAAACCCTATATTCCATATATTGGGCAATCTTTGGATCATTTCTCCACTGACGAACCATTTCGATCTTATCTTCAGTGAGTCGTTTCAGAGTGACACCATACTTTGAGATTTTCATTCCTGTAAATTAACTAAATCCTTAACAATAAAAAGTTGTCTGCCTTTTACCTGGTCGAAGATCATACCAATATACAACCCGACAATTCCTAAAACAAAAAGCAGCAATCCTCCGACAAACCAGATTGAAAAAATAGTTGTTGTAAAACCCGGCACTTTTATTATACCGGTAAAATACGCAATAATATTATACAATGCAAGAAGAAAAGACAATAATGAAATCAGAAATCCCGATTTTACTGTAAGTTTCAATGGCTTATTACTATTGGAAAGTATGACATCAGATGCCAGTTTTAGTAGCTTTTGAAAAGAATAGGACGTTTCTCCCTCAAAACGGTCATTGTGCTTTACATCAATTACCGTTTTTTTGAAACCAAGATAATTGACTAATGAGCCAAAAGACCTTGCTTGCTCCTTCATGGTATTATACTCACGAATAACGCTCGTGCTAAAAATACCAAAGTTTGCAATTGTTGAATCTGATTTTAAACCGCTTAAATAGGTGAACAGGACATGGAAAATTTTCGAGGAAAGCCTTTTAAGAAAGTTGTCTTTTCTTTCAATTCTTCTTGCATAAACAATATCATATCCTTCATTTGCTTTGTTATAAAGGTTCCGGATTTCATCGGGCCTGTCCTGTAAATCACAATCCATAACAACCACCCATTCACCTGTTGCATATCTTAATCCGGCTGTTATAGCGTAATGCTGCCCGAAGTTCCTGCTTAAGTTAATCGCTTTTACACGGTGATCTGTTTTGCAAAGCCGAATGATCTCATCCCATGAATGATCGGGAGAATCATCATTGACTAGGATAATTTCAAATTCCTCAGTTATGGCAGACAGATGCCCGGTAACCTGATCAACAAGCGTTGAAAGTATTTTTTCCGCCCTGTAAACCGGAGAAACAACTGAAATATGAACAGTGTTTTTCAATTTCATAGTTTTACGGTGATAATTATACCTACAATAATAAAAAGCAATCCGGTCAATTTTCCTAAGGTGAAGGTTGTATTTTTTGTAAATATAGTATTTTACATTAATCAGGTTTCCTTATGAAAAGGGATGAACAGGTTTTCAGAAAGCAACTCACTGAATGTGTGATCTTTAAGATTAAGATTAAGTTGAAGATTTATCATCAGGTCAGTATATGTTAATTGAACAATGGATTCGAAAACGTCTTTATTAATACAACTTTCTTTCCACGGTTTTTTAAGTCTGATGATTCCAAGGCCATAGTCAGTGTTTATGACACATACATCTAATTCATGGGCGTACATTTTTTTCAGGTAAAGGATTGTTTTCCAAACGTCGCCACACCACTCACCTGTCCATCCTGCTGGTTTTTCTGAGTCAGCCTCTTCCCATGACAAGGCAGGGAATGCGGCAGCCTCGTTTGGGGGCAGACAGTCATGCATAATGATCACTCCCTTTGGGTTCAGGTATTGCAGTGTATTCAATACATCCCTTAAAGATTGTTGAAAAGTATGAAGGCCATCAATTAACGCGATATCAATATTCCGTTTCAACAGTAATTCTTTCTTATACTGAAAAAAATCATCACTGGTCTCAGAACAAAATAAGCTATAAATATTAGAAGGGTTTTTGAATACCCACTGTCTTTTTTGCCTTTTGGTGAGTTCAATATACGGATCAACGGCAATTTTATGGCTGCACCGAATAGGTAAAAAGCAATCTCCTTTGGCAATTCCTATTTCCAGATAGCACCTGAAATGGTTCTTCTTTATGATAGTTTGTATAAGGGCGTTTTTATACATATCAGGAAACGGCTCTAAAACGCAATTTGACAAGCTGTAAAAAGGATTTGACTGAAAAACTGACCAGTTTCATTTTAACCAGTGAGGATTTTCCTGTATTTCTCGGGCTATACTTCACTGGTATTTGAATGATCCTTTTATCTCTCATGCAATAAAAACCTGTTATGATGATATTAGGCGTATTCGTGTTTTCGGGAATGCGGTTTATGATAGTGCCAAATTCTGGTGTAACCCGCATGAGCCTGTATGGGCAATTTACATCGCTGACTCCTTTACCAAACAGTATTCTGACACTGAGCCTTGATATTAAACTGATGATCTTCCTTGAAAAATGACCTTGTCTATTCGTACGCTGTCCAATCAGAAAATCGTAATCCTTACGTTTCTCCCAAAAAGAAAGAAATTCTGCAACATCCAGTTCATCATCAGAATCGATCTGGAAGATCCATTGTTTATCCTGATTTTCTTTGTAACCCAACAAAATTGTCGGACCATGACCGGAGTTACTTTTGTGATGGATAATCAGGCGTGGATGAGTGATGGCAGATAACACCTGTTGGGTTTTATCGGTTGACCCGTCATTATATACATGAAGCTGGTAGCTTAGCCGGCATTGGTCGAGGTGGGCGAGCCATTTCCTTACCACTGTTCCTATGATGGCCTCTTCATTATATACGGGCATGACAACCGCCAATTCTACTGGTTCCATAGAGGCTTGATTTTTGTTTCATAAGTGTCGAGGGCAGATTCAATGGTCTGGTCCATATCCAGGTAGGTGTAGGAACCCTGCCTGCCACCCGTGATCAGGTTGGGAGTGTTGGTTATTGCCTCCAGGTATTGCTTGAGAATATATTCATTTTTTGGGGTACGTACCGGGTAATAGAGTGATTCAGGGAGGCCGGCTGTTGAATATTCCCTGCAGATAATTGTGTTCATGGATTCATAGGTTTCTTCCCTTTCCGGGTGAAGATGTTTGAATTCATGGATCCTTGTGTAAGGAATATTGATATCCGAATAGTTCATGACAGAGGTCCCCTGGTAATCCTGGTAAGGAAGCTGCTCATATTCAAACAGTAAGCTCCTCCATTCGAGGGTTCCCGACCGGTAACCGAACAATTCATCGACAGGGCCGGTGTAAATGACCTTCACCTTTTCAGGCAGGGAATCCTTAATATTGAAAAAATCAGTGTTCAGACGAACTTCAATATTCCTATGTGAAAGAAGGTTCTCAAATACGGCAGTATAGCCATTGAGGGGGATTCCCTGGTGGGAGGAAAAAAAATAGTTCTCGTCGTAATTGGTTCGGAAGGGTAAGCGGGTAAATAGCTCGGAGGGAAGATTGGCGGGGTCCTGGTTCCATTGTTTCATCGTATACCCTTTGATGAACGCTTCGTAAAGAGGCCGGCCCAAACTTGAAATGGCAACACTCTCAAAATCAGACAGTCCTGCGGGTGGCGAAAGCGCTGTCTCCCGGGCCAGAAAATCCCTGACTTCATAAGGTTTCAGGTTCAGGTTGTAGAAACTGTTGATCGTCTCCAGGTTGACAGGCATCTGGTAGACCTTGTTGTTATGGGTGGTTAAAACCTGGTGGTGGTAGTTGTTGAACTCGGTGAACTGCCTGATGTAATCCCAAACCTTGGTACCCGAGGTATGGAAAATGTGGGTGCCATAGCGGTGGACCTCAATCCCGGTGTGAGCATCTTTTTCTGAATAACAATTTCCTCCGATGTGATCTCTTTTATCGATAATGATCACAGGCTGATCCAGGTCAGCGGCTATCCTTTCTGCGATGACAGAACCGAAAAACCCTGCACCGACCACAAGGAAGTTTACGTTATTCAGTTCCATGGCTTGCGGGATTAAAAGGGGATTCAGTAACAGGTTCTCTTTTCACAAAAAAGGCATCGGCCTGGAGGAAAGTTCCATCTATAAGACTTTGGGAAATATTCTCCATCCCTGCGAGACTGAAACCCCTGGTTTCCAGGAAGGCAATCATCTCATTCACCAGTGGGTTTTGATCATAAAGCTCAGTAAAACTGATCTCCAGAAAGATCACCTTTACATTGCCGAGCAGCTGAGAAGCCCCCTCCAGCACCAGTTTTTCAGCACCCTGAACATCAATTTTCAGGAGAACGGGAGCAGTTAAGGTAAAGTTACAAAAGACCTCATCCAGGGTGCTGGTTTCCAGGTTTTCTTCAACATATGACTCACTGCCGGGATACACTTTCTTGTGAAGTTCCGCCATCGGCAGCAGTGAACTGCATCCTGCAGCCGAATGTACGTAAAAGCTTCTTGTTTCTTTTCTGTCGGAAAGGGCCAGGTTGAATGACCTGAAATTGGGATCATTTACAAATTTTTCGCTGAGCTTTTGAAAGGAGGCTTTGATAGGTTCAATGCAATACAATTGGGCAGAAGGAAGCCAGTTGCGGATCTTTTTGGCAAATCCGCCATCACTGGCACCCACATCAATGATGGTTTTGATGCCAAGATGCACCAGCCACTTTTTGTTGACAGTTTCCAGTTTTTCAAGATAATCTGTATCATAATAATCAAGGGGAACAATTTTGTACCCCAGGCTACGCATGGTTAATTGTATAAGTTTTTTAATATAGTTCATCCCGAAAAGACAGATAGTCAATTTTACAAATTTACAAGAAGTATCGTTCAGCCTGCCTGTAATGATTAATGAATGACAGTGTCGCGGCGCAGTTTTTTATAGAGTGTTCCATTGTACCCATTGACAGACAGGTCGTATGGAATAATTTTCTTTATGAATGAAGGGAGCTGGCCCGGTTTCAGTTCAAACCGGGCAACCTCAATCAATGAATCTTTATCCCTATACATATTCGGTAACGCTGGACCAAAGCTTTCAAGACGGTCGGAAATAAACAGGTAGTCATAAGGATAGGTTGCTGTCAGGTGGTCTACATAATCCCGGGTGTGCATGGTCATGGCAGCGATGGGATAGATGAAACGGTAAGCACATTTGTTTTTGATGGAGGCATAATAATACATGTCATCACCAACAATTTTTGAGGAAGGCGAAACATGCTGATTCACAAACTCATTCACTTTATGCGGATCACGAAGATCCCAGGATAAATAAAGGAATCCTGCTTTTGTCAGGAAGAAACCCAGGTTAACGGAAAGGAGGGTCAGAAGCAGCACAAAGTTTATATCTTTTTTAGGGGAACCGGCCTGAAACAGACCGATCAACAGGTAAACGGCAGGAAGGATGAAGATGGAGTAGGGTCCGACGTCACCAATGAAAAGGTAAAAGGAAACGATGAACAGCAAAAGAAAGATCATTTCAGGAGAAGCAATGGTCTTTATCCCTGTTTTGATGACCAGCCAGGCCAGCATGATCAGAAATATCCCAAGCGTGAAGTATTCTTCGACAGGGATAAACAGGCTTCCCGGCATATGAGAAGGATGAAAGGAAGAAACGAGCCGGAAGTAGTCAAGAAAACCGGATAAACTACTGAAACACAACAGGAACCAGGTCAATAAGCCCAGTATAACAGGCAAGGCCCACAGGGTAAGGGTAAATAATATGCCAATGATGTTCTTTTTTTTCCTGTGCAGCAACAGAATAATGAAAATGAGAAAAGGAATCACAAACATTCCTGCCCTGAATGTAGTCATGATGGCCAGGGCAAACATCAGACCGGAAGCCAGGACCTGCCGGAGAGACAGATTTTGCCGGGAGGTTTTTGGGCAAGTCAAAATATAGAATGAGGCCATCAGGAAGAACAAGGAAGGAAGATCCATCCGGCCTTTATGAAGACTGGAATTGACAAAAGGATCAACAGCCAGGGCGAGTAAAATGAGGTAATCGGTAAGAGCCGGTTTAGCCCGTTTGCCTTTCAGCATCAGGAAAACAAGGATAAGTACGCCAAAACCGGCCAGCAACGGGAGCAGCCTGTACTGAAATATATCATTCCCGAACAGCAGGAAATTAAACGACTGCATAACAAAGAACAGGGGTCCGTAAAAAAGGATCTGTTTCCCGTTGAGGAAGCTGGGATCATTTGTCTGATAAAGCGTTCCGTGCCGGAAAAAATCCATGGAGAGGTTGTGCAGTCCTGCCTCATCGAGCCATACAACGGGACTTCTTGTGAGTGTAAGAAGGTGGTAGGCTACATAGACCAGAATGATCAAAAACAGCAGCCAATGCTTAGAGGATACATCCCGTGACGGTTTAAAGGTCATTATTTGTCGTATTTACAAAATGTTTTTATTTGCAGTTTCATTTTGTCAAGATTCCGGCGTTCAATAATATTAAAGCCTTCAAACTGATAGGCTTTAAAATTAACATAATGCGGTTTTGCTTCAACCAATTTATAATTTTTATCAGGAACAAACGGGTGAAATTTGGAAAAGTCGCCGACTCCGTTAACCCAGCAACAATTTGTAATTATTATTTTTTCAAATGTTCTGTTAGTCCTGTTATAATCTGAGTGAGCAAAGTTTTCGATCAGGGGTATTGATGAGGAGCAATTATCAAATTCGCGAACATTTTTTACATCATTCAGATTATAGGTTTTACTTAACTTCCAGCCAATATCCCTGGGATAAGAAAATGAAAGATAATGAATAAAACAAACACCAAAATTCAGGATAAAAACAAAAGAAATAAACAGGAAGACTAATTTGATTCTTCTAATTTTTATAATAAATTCATTTATTGAGAACAAGGAAAAAATGCAAATAAAAGGAATATACTGATGTAATAACCGACCGTAATAAACCATTTTATGTAGAAAATAACCCATACCCGCATAAGCTAAATACAACGAAATAAAGGCAATACCCAATAAATATATCATTGAATAATGTTTAAATTTGCTTCTGTGTTGAAATACCAAAACATAACAAAACAGGACCAGTCCCAGTATCACTATTATTCCTGTTACGCCATCCACTTCAAAAAGATATTTTATTAAAAATGAAAATGACTCTTCATAAGAACCCTGGTTTATTGTTCCGGATAAACGCAGGGCATCGGAAATATAGGACATGCCACCAAGCCTGGACATGCTTTCAAAAATGGCCAGACAAGAAAGGCTCCCCAGCAGATAGAAGATAGAATGCCGGATCTTATGGCGGAGATCTTGTTTTGTTAAGTTATTAAAAAATAGTACGACAGCAACAGCACAAAATAATGGTAAATAACCGGGATAAACCAAATAACCGAAAAAAGAAAATATCCCTATAAAAAATGATTTCTTAACCGACAAGCTGTTTTCTTCTGTATAAATAGTGGTTTTATACATTAATAAATAAAAAATCAAAAGACTGTCATCATAAGGTGTTGCATGTCTGAGATATAGATAAGAGTTTGTTAAACAGCTGTATAACAAAACACTCAGTAATGCCAGGAATTCGTCTTTTAGAACAAGCTTTGAAAATTTAAAATGAACAATCAGTATTATACAATAAATGATAAAGTTGAAAATAAACAAGGGATAGGAGTTATTACTTTCGTAGTAATAGATATTAAAATAATCAGCAGTAAAGTATTGGACCACATTAGGTAAGATCTTGATAATTGCTTCCCCGGGTCTGGCACTTGTGGTATACAGCCTGTGAATGGCTGTGTCTACCCTTTTTTCTGCAAGATCACGCAATGCAATACCGGAGGAAGTATATCGGTTTTCATCCGTCGTAAAGGCAAGGAACCCGGTGCCGATTAAACTGAATTTCACGATAGTGATTAATATTATACCGGCGAGAAGTACCTGTTTAATGGGTTGCTTAATATAGGGTGTCGATAAGAGCTGTATGCCTGATTTAATTTTACGGGCTAACTTTTTTGTGACGGATGTCATATTATACAATCTGTAAGGTTAACAGTAAAGCAATTACAATTGCTATTTATTATTGTAATAATTGATCAGCGAGAAGATGGGTCAGATCTTTACATAATAATTCCGAAAAAGTCACAGCGGAGGTATTATATAAGTGGTGGTCATCAATAAAAACAAGTCCTTTATTATCATGAGAATAATCAAGGAACTGACAATTATACTGACGGGCCATGAGTTTTAGCCTCAGTGAGAAATCAGGGGCAAACCGGTTTTCCAGCGCAAGCATCTCATCCGTTACCGGCAGCCTTACTAATACTACATCTCCCTTTGGTGTAAGATAATCAATTGTTTTGTTCAGATAGTACATCCTAAGGGTAGAGATCCGTATTCTGTTCTCCATTACAGTTTGTTTATGCATTGCCAAAGCCTCAGCGAACCTGGAAGGATGGCGGATTAAACATTCCTCAAGTGTGACAGGATATTCGAACTTACCATTTTCATCTAACCAACCAAGATTATTAAATAACAGAGCCCCAATAATACCCCTGACTGGATAATAGGTAAATCTGATCAGATAATCCAGGTTGATCGCCGAATGTACATACCATAGCTTATTTGTAAAGGTAGTATTTTCTGAAAAAAACCTGGGGTTGTCTTTACCGAGTTCACAGCCAACCGACCAGGGGTCAACCGCCAATAAATATACCCTCCTGCGGTCCGGAACCTGCCGGCTGAATTTCCTTTGGATCAGTTTAAGATAGGCCGGTCCGTATGGCGTATGATAAGCTGTTCCGCTGAAGTTGTAAAAAGGAAGCCAGGCTGTCCCCGGCCTGTTCAAAGGTTCGGGATTAATTCCGACTGAAGCCCTGGAAGAGCCGAATATCAATGAACCATCGTGTTCCCTGATAATGCGTGAATAGTTGTCAAGATAACCGGCATAACGTAATGATAATCCGACTAATACAACAACATACATTGCCGCGGCTATGAAGGTGAATACCGTCAGCTTAAGAATAAACCGTTTCATTAAGGGTGACGGTTTTATGTCGGACCAGATAAACACCATTGGGGATAACTAAAATTTAAAATAGATAAAAGAATGATTTCCAAAATCTCCGAACCAACTAACTAAGATGAGAAAAAGATAATACACTGACCACCTGATATATACCGGCCATTTATTGAACTGTTGAATTTTCTTTTCATTTGCAAGAAGATATTCCCCTGATATCATCATTACAATCCCGGCAAAAGCAATGAGCAGGCCGGATTTTCCTTCTTCATAATGAGGGATAACAAGGTGAAAGACCATTTCGTGAAAAGAGACCTGCACACCGGAAAAGAGGGATGAAATGATGTAAAGCGCATCATTCAGGCGATTCGCCCTGAAAAATATCATGGAAAAACTCATGAACAGAATCACATAAGCAATACCTGTGATGGAATTCAGATTCCCGGGTATCTTTTTTCTGATCTTCTTTCTGGGTTTCTGACTGATGAATTCAAGAGAAAGAAATAAGGCCTGTAAAAACCCGAATATGATAAAATTCCAGCTTGCGCCGTGCCACCACCCAAGCAGTAAAAACGTGATGAATGTAGCATAAATGACGGCCCATTTGTTCCACTCCCTGCGGTTAATTGCAATTGGGTTGAAGATATATTCATAAAACCAGGTGGAGAGAGAAATGTGCCATCTTCTCCATAATTCTGTTGTTGATTTCGAAAGATAAGGCCGGTTAAAATTCTCCATAAGCCTGAATCCGAATAATTGGGAAAGACCTAGTGCCATATCGGTATAGCCGGAGAAATCTGCGTAGAGCTGAACTAAGAACAAGAAAGCCCCAAGCCAGAAAATAAGCCCCTGCTGATCATGGGGGTAATTGAATACAGCATCGGTAAAAGGTTGCAGATGGGCTGAAACCACCACTTTCTTAAAAAGACCCCACATGAAGCGTTTTATCCCATCCACTGCACATTCATAATTAAAGCCTTGGTTAGCAGTGAGTTGTGGGAGAAAGTGGTGAGCACGTTCGATGGGTCCGGCTAACAATTTTGGAAAAAACATGATATAGGTGGCAAATAACCCCAAATTTTGTTCAGCCGGTTTTTCACCCCTCTTTATTTCAATCAGGTAACCCAGGTTCTGGAAGGTAATATAGGAAAGTCCCAAAGGTACGATCAGGTGATTCAACACCGAAAACTGACCGGTCTCCATTCCAAAACCTTCATTACCACCGATGACAGCGACAAGTTGTACAAATGAAAGAAGGATAAAATTGATGTATTTGTAAAAAATCAGAAGCCCCAGGTTAACCGATAAGCCTGAGATATAAAGAATTTTCTTTCGTACCGGGTTTAATTTCCTTTCAATCAACCGCCCGCAAATCCAGGAGGTTAAGATCATGATCCCTGGTATGCAGACCAGGATGGGAACCTGGTACATGTAAAAGAAAACACTTGCTGTTAAGAGGATCATCCAGCGGTATTTGCCAGGAACGAAATAGTAGGCAACGAAAACTGAAATAAGAAATAAGTAAAAAGGGAGGCTATAGAAAAGCATAATTAATGATAACGGGAAACACCACTACTGACGGTTGAGAATGGAAGAACACATCTCACCCACATTCACCCAGGTTCGTATTTCTTTGGCTGTAAATTTAATTTTAAAATGTTTCTCGATAGTTACCACCAGTTGGACATGATTCAGCGAGTCCCACTCTTCGATATCAGCTGCTGAAGTCAATTCATTGATGACAAGCGGAGAAACATCAAATACATCTTCCATGATCAGCTTGATGGTTTTCAGTACTTCGGTTCTTTCCATTTCAGGCATATTGTTCTTATTCTGCATGTATATATGATTCGCCGGAGGTAATACCTGAAGGATTTAAGATCCAATAGTTACCTTCCTGTTTGAACCCAAGGTCAGAGAAATGCGTTTTAACTATCCCGTTTTTATTTGTCGGAATGTATTCACCCTGAATGCAGGTGGCGCCGGTTTCTTTGGCAATCCCAATAATCTGATCCAACATAAAGCTTTCCATCCCTCTTTTCAACACCCGGCAACTCATTATCCATGTATCGACAAAAAGAACCTGGCCTGGCTTTACCTGAAGTATGATAATGCCAATGAGGCCATAGTCTCCGTAATCATCCCCGAGTGAAAATGCCCTGGTGATAAAGCCGGGATCACCGGCTATTTTTTGTATTTCAGCTTCAGAATAACGAACCGTTCTCAGGTTAAACTGGTTCGACCGTTGTGTAAGTTGCGATACCCTGGGAATGTTAAATGGTTTGAATGCTTCAACCCTGGAAACCATGTGGAGGTTTTTCAGAAAGTCGACCTCGTTTGCAAACTGGTTCCTGATGCCGGTTCTTTTAAATTCTTCCTGGTAGGTTTTGGTCCGGTTCTCATCCTCTGTCGTAAAAGCAGAGGTTTCGAACAGGTTTAACGATGTGAGATAATTCAGATATTCTGCCGGATCTTCCGGCATTTCAGGAACAGCGATACCCTTGATATAGTTACGGACCATATTCCGCTCAAAAGGGCTGTCATCGATAAACACCATTGAATCAAACCCGATCTGTAATACACTTTGGATATAGAGGATATTATCCACTTTATTGTTCCAGTTGGCGACAAAAACGGTGAAATCTTCCATCCGCAGAACCATTTCAGGATGTTTTTCAAAAGCTTCTGCGGCAATAACTTCGTCGTTCTTGCTACATACTGCCAGTATAATTCCCCTTTGTTTGAGCTGCTTTGCCCAGCGCTGGAAATCTGAAAAGGCTTTTCCAATGCCCAGCTCTCCTATCTGCAAATTTTCAATACCGTCTTCGGCAATTATTCCACCCCAGAGGGTGTTATCAAGATCAAGGATGAGGCATTTGTTAACCCGGCCGATATTGGCCTGAATGATATCCAGGGTGTTTTTGGCGATGACAGGCAGACAATCAATGCTGAAAAACAGGTCTGTATTGACAGAAATTCGGTAATCGGTTATAAATTGGGATCCAAACCGGGCTTGCAGGGCATTCAGGTCAAGGATAAAAAAATTGGTAAGCCGCTGCGACAGATCCATTAACCCGAGGTTGATCTTTCGCAATTGATAGGTCAGGGATAGATCTGTCTTATTTCCAAAATGACCAAAAACTGCATCCAGGCTTTCGGGGAAGTTTAAAAAGATCAGTTTACCTGTTAATTTTGAGGTGATGGCTGAATATATTTTTTCGATTTCACTAAGGTAATCAGCGGCAAAAGCGGATTTATCATTAAAACTCAGGTTTCCGAATCTCCGGGACAGGTTGTTTATACAAAAGAAGATGATAATAAACTGAGGATCAAAGCGGTATAATTCACTAGAAGAATCATATACCTGACGATCAACCTGATCAAAGTCGGCTTCGAAGATTTCAAGGTTAAGTTTTTCTTCATATCCATACCCTTTTAGTGCTGTAACAACCATTTGTGTTGCAGAATCACTTAAAATGGCCAACCTGATTACAGGGAAGGAAGTGGGGTCTTTTTTAAGGTTTTTCTTAAGGGAGTTATAATCAATTAATTCGTTTGTAAACATTGACGAATGGTTGGTAAGTTGTTATATTAGTTACAAAATAAGAGATTTGAATGATCAAAAACAAATCTAACCGTTTTCTGAACAACATGCATCAATAGATTACTTTTGCATTATGTCAAAGGTAAAGGAATCTGACTGGGATCTGATCATTACCCCCAAACGACCCTTCTGGGATTTCAGGTTCAGGGAGTTATGGGATTACCGTGACCTGGTGATGGTGTTTGTCCGCAGGGATTTTGTGGCGGTTTACAAGCAGACCATTCTTGGCCCGCTCTGGTACCTGCTTCAACCCCTGATGATCACCTTTATTTACGTGTTTATTTTCGGGAATGTGGCCAAGCTGTCAACAGATGGATTACCCCAGGTGCTTTTTTACATGTCGGGCATTATTCTCTGGGGTTATTTTGCTGCCTGTCTGAATAAGACATCGACTACTTTTATCGACAATGCCAATATTTTCGGGAAAGTATATTTCCCGAGGATGGCTGTGCCGGTTGCTATCGTTTTTTCAAGTTTCAACAGCTTCCTGGTCCAGTTGCTGTTCTTTTTGGGATTTTACTTTTATTATCTATTGACGCTTGACATCCTTCATCCTAACCTGGCGATCCTTGTGTTTCCGGTGCTTATCCTGATCATGGGTATGCTGGGTCTGGGATCTGGGGTTATCATTTCAGCCCTAACTACCAAATACCGGGATCTTCGCTTTCTGGTTGCCTTTGGTGTACAGTTGATGATGTTTGCCACCCCGGTGATCTATCCGTTATCCTCCGTCCCTGAGAAGTACCGGGTTTACCTGCTGGCCAACCCCATGACTGCTGTAATCGAGACTTTCCGTTACGGCTTCCTCGGGAATGGAGATTTTCACTGGCAATACCTGGTATACAGCGGATTGTTTGCGTTATTGCTGTTTCTTTCAGGGGGGCTGATCTTCAACCGGATCGAAAGAAATTTTATGGATACTGTATAAAGGGGACAGGATTTTGGGAGTTCATAAAAGGCTGTGTTTGACATAAACATCTCCCCCTCCCGTTTTTAAAAAATCAGCGGATTGAAAAAACTGTCTGGCTTCCTCATATTCAAGCCATTGATCAAGGGCCAGTTCCATCGATTCCGCGACTGAAAAGTTGCATACCATGCCGGGTGAAAGCGAGAAAAGGTATTGCAGACAAAGCAGCAATTCCCTGTTTTGTTCGATACAATATTCGAAGGAGAGGGTTTGAAAAGTTTGTGTTAAACCTTTTAACACCTGGTATTCAAAGCCTTCCACATCAATTTTGCAGAACGCAGGTTTGCCGTACCTGGCGATCAGGGCATCAAGGGTTGTCATCCGTACCAGCCGTTTTTTTTGCCAGCGAGTGTCGGGGAAACGTTCTTTTTTCATCAGGTCGATCCATTCTGAAGAAAAAGAGGATACCATATGCTGATCGGAGATCAGCAGGGTCTTTTCGCCCGGCTTTTCGTCGAGGCCTGCCCTTTCAATACTGATGCGGTTTCCGAAGCGGAAGGTTAGGAAACGGCTGCAATGGGGCTGGGGTTCAACGGCGACGACCCTGGCTCCCAGGGAAAGGAAAACTTCAGTCCTGTTGCCCAGGTTTGCTCCGATATCAAAGCAAAGATCACCTTCGCTGAGGAAAAGGGAATAAAACGAAGCTCTTTTCTGCCGAAGTTGCTGCAGTTCCTGGAGGCTGCCTGAAGGAAAGTATTTCTGCTTCCAATACGACAGGTAGGGTGCTGCAGCAGTGGAACGGGAAAGATAACTGAATAATTTTTTCAACACAGCAGTTTGCTTAATGGTGGCTGAAAATTACTGGTTTTTTCCGTATCAGGATGTGTAATCGAGCTTGCATAGACCTGTTATTTACGATAATGTGTAATATTGTACCGGAAAATATAAAACCACAGCAGTTTGGACCTGAAAGAAACCAACGGTATTCTGAATACGACACTCCGGCGGCATCCCTGGGAAAGAGCCAGGGTGGCAGTTACAGCGTATTTTATTAACAAATTCCTTTACAGAAAGGAAGGTCCGGTCCATGTCCTGGATATAGGCAGCGGTGATCTGTACCAGGCTAAAATGCTGGTTGAGAGCAGAGAAAACTTTCATGTTACCGGACTGGACACAGGTTATTCAGAAGAAGAAATCAGGGCTGTAAAAGAAAGCCGGTGGGGAAAGAGGCTGAATGCCATGCGTGATCCGGAGGAAATAACCCGTGGACCGGTTATCTCCCTGGTAATGCTGATGGATGTGATAGAGCATGTGGAAAAAGACCGGGAGTTCCTCGAAAAATGGGTAAACAATGCAGTTATCGGAAAAGATACCTTGTTCTTTATTACCGTTCCGGCACACCAGTCCTTGTTCTCCTATCATGACAGTTACCTGGGTCATTACCGTCGATATTCTGAGAAGGATCTTATCCTTGTCTGTACTTCTTCAGGATTGAAAGTTGTTGGCTCGGGTTACCTTTTCTTCAGCCTGTGGCTGATGCGTGTTTTGCAGTTCAGGGTTGAAAAAATGCTGGGAGTAAACAGACCACCTGCGTCTGACTTATCGGAATGGAAAGGCCGGCGATGGACAGCCAATCTGATCACCTGGTTTTTAACAGCGGACTTCAGGGTTTCCCGATTTCTTCAATGGGCAGGGATCAGGATTACAGGGCTTTCAGCCTATGCGTTATGCAAAAAGGCCTGATGTTAGCGGAAATTTACATCAGGTATCTTTACTTTTCAGTTCCCAGCTGAAGTTTTGCCGGGTATTCTTTATCAAAATAAACCCAAAACAATACTTCCAGCCCGCGGAAAGCACCATGTTCATCGTAGTTGTTTCGAACAGGGGCAATGCCGAGGATCTTTTTATCGAATTCCAGGGTCTTTTCATCCATGTACCATTCTTCAAGGAAACGGACCATGGTAATTTCCTCCTGATGAATTTCTTTTTTAACCACCATCATGGTATCATTATAGGGTGGATTGGGACTAACCGTATACACTGAGTCGGAATGGCTGAAAAGAAATTTGATTTTTTCTTTTGTAATTGCCTTGTTGTCTGTGTCGTACGCTTGTATATCCCCTTTCAGGGCAGCATTGATGATCGATTTCACAAATATTTCCCTTTTCGAACCTTCTATGTTTTCGACCCACCAGGCGGTGCCTTCCATCGGGCTTTTAACAGGGACATCATAGCGAATTCGCTCGGTTATGATCTTTTTCGATGATTTTTTTTCACAGGACAAGAATAAAATCAGCGGGAGGATAAGGAATAAAATCTTTCCGGTTGTTTTCATAGGAATGTATATTAGCAACTTTACAAAGATAACCAGGGAATCAGAAAATAACTATCTGTCTGAGGTGGAGAGGTTAAATATATAGCGTGTTATTCTGCTTTCAGGACAACACCGGTATTCTTTTTTCCATCGATTTTAACGATCAGGGGGGTGTCAAATCTTACATGACGGACGTATTCATCTTCAAAAACAGCTGGTCTGGCGTTGAGGTATTTCAGGTCATAATGGCCATCATTGGAGAAGGGATTGATGGTAAAATAACCAACCCTGAAAGAAGTGAGGTTTTGGAAAAAGTGGGTTCCCTGGCTTGGATCAACGCGGTAGTTCTCAAGTCCCGACTCGATGATCAGCCGGGCGGCGGAGATCTGCGGCCATTTCACAGGGATACCCAGCCAGGGATCGGATGACCCCCATCGTCCCGGCCCTATGAGGATATAATTTCGTTTTTCATGCAGCATCCTGTTGTTTATTTCTTCCACTTTCAGGGCAATGGTATTTGTTTCGGAGGATTTGAAGGTTTCCGGTTTCACATATACCAGGTCAAACAGGTTGTCAATAATGCCATTTCCGAGTGCCGACCTTGAAAAAATAAGGGTTTCCTCCGGCCGGATGTCATCCAGTGAAACCTGGAGGCGTTCATCGGCTTCAACGATTGGCCTGATCTGAAGCAGGTAAAAGATTTTTGGTTCCCCTTTTGGACAGTCAAGGTCAACGGCAAACTCGATCTCTATGGGCTTGTTCATTTCCTTTTGCCCGATAGTGAGCACATACTGAAGGATCTCAGCCAGAGGGAATACATTGTGATTCAACACGTTGGAGAAGGTGATCAGTTTTCTCCCGGAAGAATTTAATCCATCGCGGATGTAGTTATTTTCCAGATCATAAGTGGAGGCTGCATATTTAAATGCAGTATCACTTTCAGCCTCCGAAATTTTCAGTTTCAACAAATTGATGCCATCATCAACAGAGGGATGGAAGTGGTTGGGATCCAGATCGAGGGCATAAAATACTTTTTGTGTTTCCCTCAGGGCCATTTCAGGGCTGGAGAGTTGAAGCACTTTCTTCGGGAATCGCGGACTGAACCGCAGGTTATTCCCGCCATCCACAATATACTTACCCAAACCGAAGGCAATATTGGCAATTCCGTCTTCAGGTTTTTCCGGAGGAATTGGATAGAAATTGATAGACCTGGTAACCCCTGAAATGGTAGGATAGAACCGGTTACTATAGGCCTTTCCGCATACTTCCTGCAGGACGATGGCCATTTTTTCCTCATCGATCACATTGGAGGTGGCTGCCATGTATGATTTGCTGTCTTTGTAAAACGCTGAAGCATAGACACTCTTAATGGCATTGCTGAGGTTTTCGATCATCAGCCTTTCATCATTCTTGACATTGGGAATCATGTAGGTAGAATAGATACCTGCAAATGGCTGATAATGTGAGTCTTCCAATAATGAAGAAGATCTTACGGCAACAGGGTTTGTAATGACTGAGATGAAAGTATAGAGATCTTCATGGATACGGAATGGCAAACGGGCATGGACGAAGTGTTCCAGTATTTCTTCATCCCTGACATCGGAAAGGGCAATCTTGTAAAGTTCGTTCTCTTCCATGAACTCATCGAAAACATCGGCGCAGATGACCACCGTTCTGGGGATAGTGATAACCACATCTTTTCTCCAGTCAAAGAGGCGGTTTCTTTTGATCAGCGTGTCAAGGAAGGCTAGTCCCCTTGCTTTCCCGCCAATAGAGCCCTTCCCGATCCGCGTAAAGGTGAGATACTCGTCAAACCGGTCGCGGTAGAATTCGGCGATTATTCCCCTGGCCTTGTTCATCCTGAAAGTGGCAATGGCATCGAACATAAATCTTCTTACATCATCCAGGTCGGAGAAGTCTTCAGGAGTAATGGCCTTAAATAGTTCTGCGATTGGGAATAATGCCCTGGCTCTCAGCCACTTGGAAAAGTGATTACGTCGGATATGGTAACTCAGGCTTTCATCAGGGATTTCAAATATTTTTTGTTGAAGGGATTTCAGGTCGGGACTGCGGGCGATCTCTTTGCCGGTATTTGGGTCAAAAAATTCAAAGTCGCCAAAGGCGAAATATTCAATGATGAAGTTCTTCAGTTCGAGAGAAAGGGTTTTGGATCTTTTATACAGGAACCCCGCCTTCATTTCTTTGGCGGTTTTCTCATTTTCAAGGTCTGAGGACTGCAGCAGCACAGGCATCAGCGGATCTGACTGTTTGATGATCTCGGTAAGTTTTATCCCGGCGTATTTATCCATTTTCCCATCTTTCGGATAGCTTACATCGGAGATTACTCCCAGCATGTTGTTCTTGTATTTTTCAAAAAGTGCAACAGCATCTTCGAAATTGGTTGCCAGGATGATTTTCGGTCTGCCTCTCATCCGTAGCATTTGCTGATGCTCGTTGAGCCCTTCCGTCATGAAGTCGAGTGATTGTTTGAAGATGATCTTATAGATGTGGGGCAGATAGCTGGAATAGAAGCGGATGGAATCCTCCACCAGGAGGATGACCTGGACCCCGACTTCCTGTACATCGTATTCGAGGTTCATTTTGTCCTCGATCAGCTTGATGATGGCCAGCAGGAGATCGGCATTACCCAGCCAGCTGAACACATAATCGATAGCACTCAGGTCTTCCCCTGACATTTTGAGCGAAACTTCCCTGGAGAAGGGGGTTAAAACGACAATGGGTTTATTGGGGTATCTTTCTTTAATTTTGAAGGCGAGGTCGAAAGAAGCAGCTTTTTCGGCGCTCAGCATGGTCATGATAAGGTCGATGTTCATTTCTTCCAGGATCTGGAAGGCTTCTTTTTCGGAAGCAGCCTGGATAAACTGGGGTGGATATCTCAGGTTCAGGGAAACATATTCATTGAAGATTTGTTCGTCGATACGGCCGTCTTCTTCCAGTATAAAGGCGTCATATTTACTTGATATGAGCAGAACATGGTAGATCCTCTTTTTCATGAGATTGTTGAAGGAGGTCTCATGGAAGAGATATTGCCTTGAAAGGAGGGCTTTGGTGTCGATCATGAACAAGATGTTTCGGGTAGCTATCTACAAACTTACAAGATTTCTTTTACCGGATCCCAGAAGTGTTTGTTAAAATTGATGATTTGGTCGTCAATCACTTTAATTCCCTCGCTTTCAAGAAGTTCCTGCATCACCAGGGGCCCGTCAAAATGATGTTTACCGGTTAGCAGTCCATTTCTGTTCACAACCCGGTGGGCAGGGATATCACCGGTAGTGGAATGGGAGGAATTCATGGCCCATCCCACCATCCGGGCCGATCCCCCGGTCCCGAGGTAACGGGCTATAGCTCCGTAAGAGGTTACTCTTCCATAAGGGATCAACCTGGCGACTGCATAAACCTGCTGGAAAAAGGAAAGGTTATCAGCCTGGGGATTCATGGTGAACAGGGGTGTTATTCAGGGTAAAGGCAAGATAGCAGATAGGTTTGCCTTCTTCCAGGAACATTTTCTCGTAAAACGTCTGAACGGCTTTTGCATCCTCCGGTCCGTCGGGAGCCTGATACAGGTCACTGGTGGCATAGTTCAGGTGGTGTCCGTTACCGGAGATGACCTCCAGGGAATAATTGAACAAGCCCAGGTTGTCGGTTTTAAGGTGGATAAGCCCTTTTTCTTTAAGGATAACCTTATAGATCTGCAGGAACCGGGGTGCTGTCAGCCTTTTCCTTTCCCTGGCCTGCCTTGGCTGAGGGTCAGGAAAGGTAATCCAGATTTCGCTGACT
>JAPLDE010000113.1 GCA_026391855.1 Bacteroidota bacterium
ACCGGTTGGGGGAGTCGGAGGGGGCATCTCCCCCGGTTGGGGGAGTCGGAGGGGGCATCTCCCCCGGTTGGGGGAGTCGGAGGGGGCATCTCCCCCGGTTGGGGGAGTCGGAGGGGGCAAAAAAAAGCGTCCCAATTACGGGACGCCCTCCTTATTATCAAAATGTAGCCGACTATCTAACCAGACTCTGGAAATCCGAAGAATCAAAATACTTCACAAATTCCCTGTCTTCCTTGGCAACTGCCTTCAGCGATGGTTTGGCTGCGATGGCCTTCTTCAGGTTCTCCATCACCATTGCCTGGTTTTTCGTACGGGCGCCTACAATGGCCATCAGGTAGAATTTCTCTCCGGTGTCCGTACCACAACCCAGGGTGGTGGAAGCATCAGTTGTATTACCTGTCAGTACCTGAACCAGGGCTACATTGTAATTACATTTCTTGCCCGACATCAGGCTGCCGGCCGTCTTATAATCTCCGTCAAGTATGATAAGCATGCCCTTGTTATAATCAACATTAACTCCCAGGTCCTGTGCATTCTTGTAATAATTCTTTGCACCGGCAAAATCACCTTTCTTGGCGGCCAGGGCTCCCAGATTATTCAGAACAATGGGATTATTGGGAGAAAGGGTATTGGCCTTTGTCAGGTAAGTGGTAGCCTCATCCAGATTACCCTGCACCAGGGCCAAATAACCAACATTACAGAACCCTTTCCAGTCGCCTGGATACAGGGTGGTCAGCGATTTGTATATCTTCATCTGGGTAGGGATGTCACTGGTAAGTGAGGCAGCATAAAGCAACTCCTTCACATCCAGAGAATCAGGGTAAGTAGTTGATAACCTGGCAATCTGCTCGTCAGATTTCTTCGGAAGATACGATTTCACGGTGATCTCTGCACGACGAAGCGGGGGAAGAATGTTCTCCTCGATCTCTTTGTAAATAACTGTCATATTGCGGATCTCCTGCTCCCTCTTTTCATGGTCGGGTTGCGATTTTACAAAGCTGATGATAGTGTTCTTGTCCTTGATGTCAGAACCATTTACAGCAGCCATAAATCCTTCCCAGTCTTCCCCGTGGGGAACCGGGTTATAAGTTACCTCTGGAAGGGTAACATCTTTTTCTTTCATCTTCAGGGCTTTGGCCTTTTCCTTCTTCAGCTTCTTATAAAAATCAGCCAGGTATTCATTCCCGGTCTTGGCCCTTCTTTCCGACAAACCCTGGTTGCGCGTTTCTTCCCCTTCCGGTGAAGCCCAGGCATCAATATCAATGGATTTTATCTTCCATTCCAGTTTGAGGAACTTGGAAAGACTGTCAAGTACATTCTTTGCCGCCTTATCCTTGTTCAGCTTATAACTGAGGTTTAGGTCCGACATATCGACCACAAAGAAGATCTTTGCTGTATTGGTCATGATGGTCTCCTTTTCGTAAAAATCCTTGTCGGACCCTTTGATGTATGTAGTTACATTCTTTTTGTCGGCAACGATCAGGTCTTCATCATGATAAATCTTTGAACAGGTGTTGATAACTCCGTCTCCTATCTTTCGGTTGGCCAGAAGTATCGCCTTGGGGACCTGCATAGCTTCTGATTTCTTCATGCCATTCTTCACCTCAAGCTTCTTCGGCAGGAATATGACAGGCGCAAACTCCAGGTTTGAAGCTGTCATCTCAGGAACAAAATCAAAAACGTCTGTATAGGTAAAGGTGCCGCCCGTCTTGTTATTGATGGTTATCCCTTCACCCTTTGCTTTTTCACCCTTCAAAATGATGGGTTTCAATTCTTTGGTTCCTCCGCCGTAAGTGATGACTGGCTGAAATACCATGACAGCCCTTTTGTTGAAATACTTTGGCGGGAACTCCCCTTTAATGTTCACATTCACTTTACCTCCTTGGTTTTCCAGGACATCGGGCGTTGCCTGTATCTTCACCTCAGGGTATTTCTTTACCATTCTTCCTAATCCACAGCTACTTAATAAAGCAGCCATAAAGATCATAATGATGGTCTGAAAAAGGTAATTTTTCCTCATCATGTTTTTGGGTTTTATTTTGTTAAGATGTTGATTTATAAATTCCTGAAGGTAAACTTATTGGAGGCAAATGTAATAACTTATCTCTTAAAACCAAAATAAATTTATACATACGCCCAACCCAATCACAGCTTCAGAAATCAACCTATTAAGCCTTTATTATTAACAGAACATTTTTTTTTCAACTTCGTATGCAAACTGTCGTCAAAAATGTCGGAATTTGCATACCCTTCAAACAACCTTTTCAACTGAAGGATCAATCTTGGTCTATAACATGAAGCAACTATCTTATACGGTCTTTCTCCTGGTTTTGTTGCATGTCGTGTATCAGGCTTCAGGTCAGAAGTTAGAGGAAAAATGGTCGGTTCAGATGAGCGGGAGCGGAACAGTTTTTTATGGCGATATCCATCAGAATGATTTTATCCCCGTCCTTCGTAATAAAAACGAACTAAAAGGCTCATTATCAATTTGTTTGAACAGACAATTGAACCAGTATTTTGCCTTACAGGCCTATCTGACCTCAGGTTCACTGGCTGGAACAAAAAGATCGGAAAACAAATATTTTAAATGCAGGTTTACCGAATATGGCTTCACCGCATTGATCAATGTGAATGATGTGATATTTACAAGTTACAGAAGCAGGTCCAGGCAGTTTCTCAACTTTTATGTCATGGTCGGATGGGGGTTGATGGATTTCAGGACCCAGGTCAGGAAGTTGTCTGATAACTCGTTTATTAAAGGTCAGGGGTATAACGCCAGCGGTGACCGGACAAAAGCAACTACGGAAATGGTCATCCCCGTAGGGGTTGGGGTCAAATCAAGACTGAATCGCTGGATGAAAATTCAAGGTCCTTTTTTCAGTAACACTGATCTTCTTACTGAATTCATTATAAAAAATGTTAACTCAGATAAAGTCGATGATGAAATAGATTTCGTTACGGGAAAAGACAAGTATTTTATGTTTAACGTAGGCCTTTGCTATCATTTCACCCCGCATAAGATCAAATTTATTATGGGTTTCAATGAGATAAAGAAAACCCTCCCAGTTTATTAAACACCTCCCAGATCACGATTCCTGCACTTACGGCAATATTGATGGAGTGTTTGGTCCCGAATTGCGGAATTTCAATGCAGGCATCCATCTTCTGCATAACCTCATCCGAAACCCCGCTGATCTCGTTGCCAAAAACAAGTGCAAGGCCTTTTTTTTGAGGAAAAACGAACTTCTCCAGAGAAACAGACCCCTCCGCCTGCTCTATGGCTATCAGCATAAAACCCTGGTTTTTAAGATATTCTAAAGCTTCAGGTGTCGTGGTAAAATACTTCCATTCCACCGAATCCTCTGCACCCAGGGCGGTCTTATGGATTTCTCTGTGAGGAGGAGTAGCCGTGATACCGCAAAGACAAATGCCTCCCATCCGGAAAGCATCAGCCGTCCGGAAAACAGAACCGGTATTGTTCTGGCTCCTCACATTGTCAAGCACTATCCATACAGGTAATTTGACAACATCAATAAATTCAGGTACCGATAACCGGTTTAACTCGCTGTTGGGCAGTTTTCGCATAAAACAACATCTTGTTGGCTGGCAAAGTTATAAATGTTAATAAAAGGTGTGCCTGAAAAAGGGGTAGATTGCATCAGGAAGGTTATTTTTGCTTCCCTAAGGAGATAATAGTGAAGGAAAATCAGAAAGAAATTGTGGAAACCCCTTTGATGAAGCAGTATTTCTCCATCAAGGCAAAATACCCGGATGCACTGCTGCTGTTCCGCGTAGGTGATTTTTATGAGACCTTCGGGGAAGATGCCATTAAAACTTCACAAATTCTGGGTATCGTCCTTACCCGCCGGGCCAATGGCGCAGCCTCCTACGTCGAACTGGCCGGTTTCCCTCATCATTCCCTGGATACTTACCTCCCCAAATTGGTCAGAGCCGGCCACAGGGTAGCCATCTGCGACCAGCTGGAAGACCCAAAACTTACCAAAAAGATCGTCAAACGAGGCGTAACCGAACTGGTAACACCGGGTGTTACTTACAACGACAAAATTCTCGAGAACAAAGAAAATAACTTCCTGGCCGGTATCCATTTCCTGCCTAAAAACACCGGTATCGCCTTCCTCGATATCTCTACCGGTGAATTCTTCGTCTCCCAGGGCTCCAACGAATACATCGACAAGCTCTTACAGACTTTTCACCCCACCGAGGTCATCATCCAGAAAAATAAAAGACAGGAATTTTTCGAGACCTTCGGAAGCAAGTTCTATACCAATACCTTCGAAGACTGGGTCTTTACACCGGATTTTGCTGAAGAAGGCCTGATCCGCCATTTCGGGACGACCTCACTCAAAGGCTATGGCGTTGAACCTTACCCTATGGGCATCATCGCAGCCGGTGCCTGTCTTCATTATCTTTCTGAAACTCAGCACGATAAAGTCAGTCACATCACTAAACTCTCCAGGCTGGAAGAAGATCACTATGTCTGGCTCGACCGCTTCACCATCCGTAACCTGGAACTGCTTGCCTCCCCGCATGAAAACGGTAAAACCCTGCTGAGCGTGCTCGACCAAACCATCACCCCCATGGGCTCAAGGTTGCTGAGACGATGGATAGTGCTGCCGTTAAAAGACATACAACCCATTGAGGAAAGGCTCGACATCGTTCAGTACTTCATGGAATACCCGGATAAGCTGGAGATCATTACCAAAAGCCTGAAGATCACCGGCGACCTGGAAAGGCTGATCTCCAAAGTAGCAGTAGGGAAAGTTACCCCCAGGGAGATGCTACACATCAGACGGTCGCTTGAGGCCATAGAACCGGTCAGACAAGCCTGCCTGGCTTCCTCCCTTGAATCACTGCAGAAGATCGGCGATCAGCTGAACCCCTGTTCGCTGATATCCGATAAAATCGGCAGGGAAATGAAAGAAGACCCTCCTGCCCTGCTCAATAAAGGCAATGTCATCGCCGATGGTATCAGCCCAGAACTGGATGAATTGCGGAAATTGGCCTACTCGGGTAAAGACTACCTCTCGGGTATACAGCAGCGCGAATGCGAAAGGACAGGCATCAACTCGCTGAAGATAGGCTACAATAATGTGTTCGGATATTACCTGGAAGTCACCAATTCCCACAAGAACAAGGTTCCTCCCGAATGGAACCGCAAACAGACCCTGGTCAACTGCGAACGCTATATCACCGAAGAACTGAAAGAATACGAAGAGAAGATACTGGGAGCCGAAGAAAAGATACTGACCCTGGAGGTGAAGATGTTCAATGATCTGGTCCTCAGTCTCACCGACTATATCGGCCCCATCCAGCTGAATGCCAGCCTTCTGGCCCGGCTCGACGTGCTGCTTTCCTTCTCGCAGGTGGCCCAAAAGAACCAGTATTTCCGGCCACAGGTCAACGATACACAGATCATCGATATCCGCGAAGCCAGGCATCCCGTCATCGAACAGCAACTGCCACCAGGCGAACCCTATATCACCAACGACGTTTACCTCGACAACCAGTCCCAGCAGATCCTCATCATCACCGGTCCGAACATGTCCGGGAAGTCGGCCTTTTTACGGCAAACAGCCCTGGTGGTGCTCATGGCCCAGATCGGCAGCTATGTGCCCGCTGCCTCAGCAAACATCGGCCTGGTCGACAAGATCTTCACCCGTGTTGGCGCTTCCGACAATATCTCCTCCGGCGAGTCCACCTTCATGGTTGAGATGAACGAGACTGCCAGCATCCTCAACAACATCTCCAGCCGCAGCCTGGTGCTGCTCGACGAGATCGGGCGCGGGACCAGCACCTACGACGGCATCTCCATCGCCTGGTCCATCGCCGAATACCTGCACAACCATCCCCTGAACCGGGCCAAAGTCCTCTTTGCCACCCATTACCATGAACTGAACGAGATGGCCGCCTCCCTTTCCCGCATAAGGAACTTCCATGTCTCCGTCCGGGAAATCGGTAATAAAGTATTGTTTCTCAGAAAGATAGTCCCTGGCGGCACCGAACACAGCTTCGGTATCCATGTGGCTAAAATGGCCGGAATGCCTGTGTCCGTCATCGAAAGAGCCGGTGAACTCCTGCAATGGCTCGAACAGACCCATGCCTCCGAAGAACCTGACAAAAAAGGAAAGAAGACAAAAAAACACTTCCAGGACCAGATGCAGCTCAGCTTCATCCAGCTGAACGATCCCCTGCTCGAAGACATACGCGAGACCATACTGAATATCGATATCAACACCCTTACCCCCGT
>JAPLDE010000115.1 GCA_026391855.1 Bacteroidota bacterium
CTACCAATTTAGGAAATGCGGGAAATAAGCAACGCAACCTCAGGGGTCCATAGAAGCGATAAACATGAAACTGGCAGGAAAATCGACGGAAAATTTCGCCCTTGAGATGGTAACGACCCTATCCTCCAGGGGTTGACGCAGTACTTCCAGCACGGTTCTTTTAAATTCAGGCAGTTCATCGAGGAAAAGCACCCCGTTATGCGCCAGTGAAATCTCTCCCGGCTGGGGATAGCTTCCTCCGCCCACGAGTGCCACATCGCTGATGGTGTGGTGTGGAGCCCGAAAGGGGCGCACAGATACCAGGGCCTGCTTTCTGGATAGTTTGCCGGCTACCGAGTGTATCTTGGTGGTTTCCAGGGCTTCATGAAGACTGAGCGGGGGCAGTATGGAAGGCAGTCTTTTAGCCAGCATGGTCTTTCCTGCTCCAGGGGGACCGATCAGGATGAGGTTGTGTCCGCCGGCTGCAGCCACTTCCAGCGAACGCTTGATGTTTTCCTGTCCCTTCACATCCGAGAAGTCGAATTCGTAACTGTTCAATCCTGAGAAAAACTCCTGTCTTGCATCCACTATCTCCTTCTGCAGGGTATTCTCACCTTTGAAAAATCCGATGACTTCCCGGATGTTCTGGGCTCCATATACTTCCAGATCATTCACGATGGCAGCCTCTCTGGCGTTCACCTTCGGAAGAATAAATCCCTTGAAACCCTTCCGCCTCGCCTCAATCGCAATGGGCAACGCACCGGTCACAGGCTGCAGGCCTCCGTCCAGCGACAACTCTCCCATGATGAGGTAATCACCCACGTTCGGGGCATTTATTTGTTCCGAAGCCGCCAGTATCCCTATCGCTATCGTCAGATCGTATGACGAGCCTTCCTTCCTCAGGTCGGCCGGTGCCATGTTGATGACGATCTTTTTACCCGGTATCCGGTACCCGTTATTCCTCAACGCCGAGTCAATCCGTTGCTGACTCTCCTTTACCGCACTATCGGGTAATCCTACCAGGAAAAAGTTGACCCCCTGGTCAATGTTCACTTCCACCGTGATCGTAAGGGCATGAATACCCACCAGGGTACAGCCATAGGTTTTAATTAGCATCGCTTCTGTTCTGATTGTGTACCCATATAGATGCAAAACAGGGGTCGAAATGGAAATAAAACGGCAACTTTTTTTTCAAAAATTTTGACATCCCGGAATAAAAACAAAAATCCCTACTTTTGCCCCTTCCGGGTTACATCATGCTCTTCAGTTCCCTTACCTTTCTGTATCTTTTCCTTCCCTTGGTATTGCTGGGCAACCAGCTGCTGAAAGACAAGTATAAGAACAACTTTTTATTGCTCGCCAGCTGGATCTTCTTTGCCTGGAGCGGGGTTAGTTACCTGGTGGTTTTACTGGGGGCAACTGTCATAACTTATTTTTCCGGGATATTGGTTTCACCCGGTAAAGAACGAAAAAGCCGGGTTATCATTCTGATAATCAGCATAATCATCAATCTGGGAACCCTGGTCATTTTTAAATACAGCAACTTTCTGGTCACGAACTTCAACCTGCTTTTAACCGGTTCTTCAGATCATCCTGTATTGATCCGCAAGATCATTATTCCGCTGGGAATATCATTCTTTACCTTCTCCAATATTTCATACCTGATCGATGTTCACAGAGGGAAGACTTTACCTCAGCGAAAGTTTACCGACCTGGCGCTGTATATAGCCTTGTTTCCCAAACTTTCCGCCGGCCCGATCGTCCGCTATCATACCATGGAAAGATCCCTGGCAGGCCGTCAGCAGCATATCGTCAATTTCTATGACGGTATTAAACGTTTTTCACTGGGGCTTTTCAAGAAGATAATCATTGCCAACCAGCTGGCCCTGGTGGCTGACAGTGTCTTCTCTTCTCCCCCCGGCCATCTTTCTGCTATTTCTGCCTGGCTGGGCATAGTGGTTTACTCCTTACAGATCTATTTTGATTTTTCAGCTTATACCGATATGGCCATCGGCATTGGAAATATGCTGGGGTTCAGGTTTACCGAAAATTTCAACTTCCCTTATCTTTCAAAGAACATCACCGAATTCTGGAGGCGGTGGCATATCACTCTTTCAACATGGTTCAGGGATTATTTGTTTTTAAAGCTGGCATACAGCGCCAGCAGGAGGTGGAAGAGGGAAAAGTATTTCGGGCTCAGGGCCGATAAGTGGATATATATGTATGCCACCCTGCTGACCATGTGCCTATGCGGCATCTGGCACGGGGCAAACTGGACCTTCCTTGCCTGGGGCGCTTTTCATGGTCTTTTTATGGCCTTTGAAAGGCTGGGACTGATGAAGAGGCTGAAAAGGCTCCCTGCTGCCTTCTCTCATATCTACTTTTTACTGATCATCACTGTTTCATGGGTGTTTTTCCGGTCCGACAGTTTACCCCATGCCTTTCAATACCTCAGTGCCATGGCCGGTTTCGGAACGAACGGCAAAGGATTGTACCCGTTTTTGGAATATCTCTCCCCTGAGTTCTGCCTGGCCTTAGGGTTGGCTATCCCGGGTTCAACACCAGTGTTTCAACAACTCTACAAAACCATCTATCTCTCAAGAAAAAAACTCCCTGTTACCGGCCAGCTCATCTTACGGGGTTCATTCGGGTTGTTCACCCTGTTGTTTGTCATCGGTTCTCTTTTTCTTTCAACGCTTTACCTGGTCCCCTCTTCCTATAACCCTTTTATTTACTTCAAGTTCTGATGGAAAGGAGGATTAAGAATATTAGCCAATTCATCATTTGCCTGGCAGCAGGATTAGTCCTCGCGTTCCCGATGATGAACGATGTTTTTCTATTGTTTCCTCCCGGGGAGTTTAGTGACCAGGAAAACCGCAGGCCTGCACAGAAGCCGGTTTTAAACCTTATCAAACTCGACCCCTTCCCTGCTGCTTATGACAAATATTACAACGATTTCTTTTCTTTCAGGAACTTCCTCCTGGGACTTTATACCGACCTGAAATACCGGGTTTTACATCAATCTCCCTTTCCAAAAAAAGTTATCACCGGTAAAGCAGGCTGGCTTTTTGAAGCCGGAAAAGAAAGGAACATTTACGAAGGGAAATTCAAGCCCGGAGATGACTCCATCAACCTCATCATCAAAGAGTTAGAATACAGGACCAGGGAATACCGGAAAAAGAATACCCGGTTCTATTTTACCATCGCACCGCTTAAATACAATATCTACCCGGAATACCTTCCCTTTTACGTTCAAAAGACGGCCGACAGCACCTTTACCGAAAAGGTCATTGCCCGGCTGAAGAAAGACAGCGTGATCCGGTATATCGACCTGTTTACCCCGCTGCTTTCTTCGAAGACTTCAGGATACCTTTACTTTTGTACCGACAATCACTGGAACCCTTTTGGGGGACTAGTCGCCAGCGAGGCTATTCTTTCAGAGATCCGTAAAGACTTTCCGGCTGTCAGGCCTCATCCGCTGAGCGATTACAGGATAAGCTCAACACGGCTGAAATGGTCGGGGAACCTTGCTCAGATGAGCGGTTTGACTGGAAAAACCTTTGATGTTGAATTTACCCTGACCCCCATTTTCAAGACCAGGGGAGAACCTGCAACTCTGGGCGGGTACCTTTGTCCTCCGGGGTTTCCGTATCCTGATATGTATGAGATCGCGATGCAGGTGCAGGATAAATCCCTGCCAGGAATTGTAATCATCAGGGATTCCTATTTTGATTTCCAGAAGGATTACATGAAAGAGTACTTCAGCCGGTCAACATACATCTTCGATGGTTGGCAATATAAATTCAATCCGGAGATCGTTGATGGAGAAAAACCGGATATTGTCCTTCTCCAGGTCTTCGAATCAGGGTTGGCGAATATTTGTGATAACCTGTCTTTTAAAAAGAAATAAACCTGCTTATTTACCCGGCTTGTACCTGGACTTCGTCAAAATAAGCTGTGAATCAGTTAATTGCATCAATTGATTTAACGAAGTCTCCGGATTGTTATCCATAAAGTTCCTGACGATCTGCCAACCTACAAACCAGCCGATACGCCCGGGTGATTCTTTTGGAAACCCCTTGGTAAAAGGGGCATCCGGAATAAAATTCAATATCAGTTTGCTATCGGTAGTAAATAAGAATTTATTGGAGATCAGGAAGCCCCAGATCTTCGCTTCATTTTCGATACACCATTTGAGTTGGGAAGGTGTATAGGTAATTTTCTGGTAATCCGGCCGTTCGGGAAGAGCGACATCAAGGAAATACAGCAGTTTCCCGTAAAAGATCATTGTTTCCATCAGGTTTGCATCGGGTTTAAGACCGGGCATCTGGTGGAAAGCCAGTTGTTTCATGCAGTCGGGTACGATAAACGCCTTGTTAAACCCAATACATTTGTATTCCGGGATCTC
>JAPLDE010000134.1 GCA_026391855.1 Bacteroidota bacterium
AATTGTTGTTTCAAAATCGCCAGAATAAGTACGTATGGGCTTATCATTTGTCGAAAACAAGGAAGTGTTTTGATATGAAAAACCGTCTGAGTATGGTCTTTCCGGGATGCTTTTCAGCAGAAACTCTAAAACAATATCGTGGTTTAACGTAATGATATAAAGTTCTTTGACATCCTTTATGTAATGGAGAAATGGTGTATAGGAGGACAATACTTCTTCCTGTGGCTTTCTACAATACAATAAGTCGTCAATGAGGTGGTTAACCAGATTCGTCAATTCCTTTGAGCTTGGCTGCTGGAAAGCTTGCGTGTAATCTTGATAATTGGGGTCTGTCGAAGCCAAGATATCCTTTCCATCAAACATGTCTTTCGCTTTCTTATAAATATCTTCTAAGAAATTCCAGTTTGAACTATTGTCAATAATATATTGATAGAAAGCTTCATAATTTTCAAAACTACCCTTGTCTTTTACATATTCAGCAACAAGAACATTAAGAATACAGCCATAAGCAAGCCAATCGTAGCTGAGTTTACCATTGGTTAGATCCGCACTACTAGCATAGTCGTTCCATTTCCACTCTCCTGAAGGAAAATGAAGGAGATTCTCAGTGTTATTACGTTGGAAGTAAGGTTCGATATCTTTTGCGAGTGGTAATCCGGCTTTATATGAAAATCCAGAGCCAAGCAATATGGTCAGTTTATCCATGTATTTGCTGTGTATATCAACCGAATGAAAATTATCTCAGAGTCAAATTGTTAAATACCCCTTCCCCACAGCACTGTCTTTTTTCGAAATCAGTTGATTAAACTGATCCGGCTTAACTGAAGGGAGCTCAAAATATGAAAACCAGGGCTTGTGTACCAAATCATCAATTAATATTGTTTTCGAGCCGGAAAGTTTGATATCAGTGTAAATGACTAATTCGCTAACGAATTTATTGGTAACGCTGAGTTTATCGCCCAGGGAATATAAACTAACCTTGTCTCTCTTGATCGTTTGAAGTTCTATGATCATAGGGATCAAAGCATCGATAGCAATATCCACCGTTCTGTTACTACCGTATATAGACATTACTTTCTCGGTGATAAACATTTTGTTTATCTGATTCTGAACTTTAAAGCCTTGGGCTAACGCTATCAACAGATCATAAGTGATTGGGTATGTCAAGCTAATTAAGCAAAGACAAATGGCTTTCCTGTCGTCTTGCCTTACTGAATAATATGGAGTCTCTTTTAAAACTGTCTTCAACTGTTTTAACAAGTGAATCTGACGATTCAGGATTTGTACAACGTAACTGGTAGCTTTTGCAGCTCTGTTAATGCCGGATGTGAACTCCTGCATTCGCTGTAATACAAATCCTTTGTCAATGATACCATTCATCAAAAAATAATGAATTGAAGAATCCATTACATCAAATGGTATCCGTTGGTTTAATCCGATATATTTTCCTTTACTGTTCATTGATGCTGATAAAAGGGACTATTACTTCCCAGAAATGTGACCCACCATGAGTGACAACCTTAATACTCGCAGTAGTAAAAGCTTCTTTGTTTTTCAGGTAAACGGATTGTCCCTTTTTTCCCAGGTCTAAATCTACGTTCTGGTTTAGGAAACTATCCTTTAATGTTTCATTCGTAAAATGAAGATGTCGCATACCTCTGCTTAATGCTCCCACCTTCTCTTTCATTTTCAGATTTTTAAGGCCCGTTGCTTCGATATTTCCATGATCAGCTGTTATATAGATACGAAATCCTCTGGATACCAATGCTGATATTGTTTCTACAATTTTGGATTTTTGAATCCACTGCTGAGTCGATGTTATCAACTGATCATCTCCCAGGTAAGCACCGTGCATAATATTGTCCAAATCATTACATACAATGCCTAGTATTGTGATATCATCCAGGATACCACTTACATCAAACTTTTCATTAACATCGATTTTTTGAAAGCCTATCTGGTAAGGTAGGATGCCAGCTTTTGTCCAATAATTTTGAAAGAGCTTGCTTTCCTTCAAATTATCTTCATTTAAATCGGGCTTATCACCCTTGAAAATTGCCTGTCTCGACCATCTTGTAATTGTTGGAATAAAAGCCAGGGAGGCACTTGATGAATAAACAAGGTCGGCATCATTTAAAGCCTGACCCAATAAATTCCATTGCCAGTAGTTCATGCCATCAACTACCAGAAGAGCTTTTTTGTGCGATGGATCAGCTTTTATATGATCCAATATTCGTGAAACGACAACCGGCTTTCTGACTCCACTTAAAGAAAAAAAACTACCGTAAACATTATCTATAAACCGCTGAAAGCGATGGTTAAACTGCTCTTCAACCTTCAGGTATCGATCTTGTAGAACAATATTACCTGTTGATAAGGACTTTATTTTCGCATTGGCGAAAATATGAATGATTTTAAACCATTGATCTGCATTATCTTCGATACTTTCTAATTGTTGGGTTAAATATTCGACAAGTCCATCCAATTCATTATCGTTTTGTCCGGCTTTATCGTAATAAACACCAATTTTTAGCTGTTTGGGAAATGAATCATATTTATCCGGGACTACTTGAATTGGTTTCAGGTGGTCAAAGGCAAAAAGGAAACCCAAACATCTGCTCATTGTTGCCTCAGAAAAATCAAGTTCTGATTTCCCCTGATTCACATAAGATTGCCATTGTTCCTGGATATATGCTATCAGATTGGTCTTCGTTAATCCAGTTGAAACAAGTATTGGAAAATATGGCTTGGAAAATTTTACCAGGAAATCTGAAAGTGGCTTGTTGATATCGTTCTTTTCCAGAAAAACCATGATCAGAGCATTGATGATTCTTTCTTTGGCTTTACTAATTGTAAGTGTATCAAAATCAACATTGTAAAGATTTTCCAGCAAAAATTTCAAAGTCTTTTCCTGGCTTAACTCTTCGTAAAGTTTAATGTTTGATAACAGGCATAGCGCATTATAAGACAAACCTTTAATGGCTTTGGCATCAAGGTTTGGGAAAAGTTGTTGAAGCCCAATTGTATGAAATGAAACCTGCATTTCAATATCTGGCAGTGGCAGATAATTAGCAGGAGCAACAATCAGATATTTGGATTTGGATTCCCTCACTGCCATTTCAAAATGTACCCGGACTTCTAAATCTGTTTTCGCAAAATATAGACTATACCCTTCATCTTCAAAGGATTGTCGTAGTTCATAATAATCAAATAGATTGTCAATGTCAGCAATAATGACGTACAGTTTATAACTGGAAACAACCAGTCTTTTATATTTTTCAATCCAGTTACTCATTGACAATACTTACCATTAATAAACATGAGACAGATGGTACAATTTGGGCGGCAGAATCAAAGGTTGTATCCCAGATTTCTTTGTCCTTATAGAGCCGGTTCAATCTGGACTGTTTAATGTTTTCAATACCAATCCTATTCATCTGCTTCTCCTGAAAGAAAAACGATTTCTCCTTGTTAGTCTTTATTTTATTGGTATTCTGAAGTATTGCTCTTTCAAATTCTTCAAACTTAACTTGCAACAATTCTTCAGCCTTCTTACCTGATTTGGTAAAAATTTGCATAGAATCTTCAGGTGGCAGCGCTCCCATACATTCTAAAATGTCAGGTTCCTGGATTATCTTATCCCAGATTGTCTGAGCGAAGGCAGAGAAACTATCACCTTCATTGGAAACAAACATGGGATAAACAATCTGGTGTGTATCGAATTGGTTCTTCACCTCCAAATACCATAAAGACCATAATCCCGGTGTTGAAGTACCTTGTTTTATTTTAACAGTAGGAATTTGCTGAGAACCAGTATATGGAATGGCTTCTTTTAATATGGTCTGGACAATCTCATGCTGTAATGAAACTGGTTCTGGTATCGGGTTATTTACACTGTCCCTAATGTTGAAGGTGTATATGTTTTCTTTTATGCCTGGAAATTTGAATCTTACCCCATCCAGTAAGTTGTGATATGCTATTCCCTTTGTTTGCAGGTAGTTCTTTGTCAAACCTTCAAGCCATTTTGGAAGTGGACTATGCTTGATGGCATCAACTTTATCAGCTTTGATATCCTTTGTTGCTAACGTAGGCAGGACTCCCTCTGTGCTTTTATATTCCTGAAGCTTGCTTTTGATTTCATCCAGCCAATTATTGCTTTCTTGCTCGAACCTGGCTGGGTTTAATAAGGAAGTAAGGTACAACCGGCTTATCTGGTCACGCTCCAAGGTGCTATCCAAAACATCTGATGTTTTATCGATACCCAACTCATTCATTATCTGAGTTAGCTTGGTTTCAACAACTTCATACACCCTGTTATCAACTGAATTATCCAACATCATATTAAGTGCGAGCACTTCAAATGCTTGTCCGATACGATCCACACGACCTATTCTTTGTTCAAGAACCATTGGATTCCAGGGCATATCATAGTTTATTACGATATGCGCAAACTGCATATTCAAAGACTCACCAGCTGCATCTGTACAAATTAAAATCTGGGTAGCTTCCTTAAACTTCTTTAAGGCATCAACCCGCTGATCAAAATCCATCGAGCCGTTGATAGCGTCACAGATGAAACCGCCCTTTTCTTCAAGTACCTTTTTCAACATGAATTGGGTGCTGGTAAACTCGGTGAATATCAGGAACTTCAAATCTGGATTCTGTTCTTTCTTTTTCAGCTCAGTTAGCTTACCTAAAAGAAAATCTACCTTGGCATCCGTTTCTGTATTCAAACAATCCTTTGCATCCCGGATTAAGCTTTGCAAGACACTCAGTTCAGTATCATAATTGGCCTGGGTCTCTTCTACCAGTGAAAAGATTTTTTGTTCAAAATCCAGTTCCATCTGGCCTTCGTATCCATATTCTTCAAGATTATGGATGATGTTTTCTTTGTTAACTTCTTGTCTTTCACCAGAAAGCCTGT
>JAPLDE010000211.1 GCA_026391855.1 Bacteroidota bacterium
AAATTCTGGGATGCTGCTGGCATTCTTCTGGATTTGTCAATTATCAATTGTCAATTGTCAATTTGCCAGGGCGCAGTTGTCGGTCAGTAACGACAACAGTGCCGCCCATCCTTCTGCCATGTTTGAGGTGAAATCGGCCGACAAGGGCCTGCTTCCTCCCCGTATGACTACTGCCCAGAGAGATGCCATCGCCAATCCTGCCGAAGGCCTGTATCTTTTTAACCTGGATAAAAACATGATGGAATTTTTTAACGGCACAGAATGGAGACAATTCTCCTATCCCTCCTCTGCCAATGTTACCTGTGGAAATGATTTTATCGACTTCCGTGATAACCAGGTATATGCTACGGTTCAAATAGGAACACAGTGCTGGATGAAAAAGAACCTTAATGTAGGAACCATGATACCAGGAGCAAACTCTCAGGCTAATAACAGCATTATTGAGAAATATTGTTACTACAGCGAACCAGACAATTGTACCGTATACGGTGGTTTATACCAGTGGGACGAAATGATGCAATACGCAACCACTGAAGGCGTACAGGGCATCTGTCCCTCCGGCTGGCATATCCCAACCGATGCCGAATGGAACATCCTTACTCAATACCTTGGAGGAATGGAAGGTGCTGGTGGGAAGATGAAAGAAACAGGTACAACTCATTGGTTATTACCCAATACCTGGGCTACCAATGAAAGCGGGTTCACGGCCCTGGGGGCCGGTTATCGAAACTATTACAGCATCTTCGGCCGTCTCAAATTCGACGCCTTCTTCTGGTCGTCTTCTGAGGGCTCGGCATCCTTCAGAATCACCCGGTACGTGGGGACCGACTACGGCAGTATCAGCAGTCCAAGCTACGACAAGACACTCGGTTTTTCTGTTCGATGCGTGAAGACTAATTGAAAATGTGTTAGGGTGTTAATGTGTTAAAGTGTTAATGTGAAAAGGATTTAACTTAAAGTAAATAACAGATTATGAGACAATTACTACACAGCTTAAGACAAAAGTCAGGGATGCTGTGGGCCATCTTCTGTATTTGTCACTTTTCAATTGTCAATTGTCAATTTGCCAGGGCGCAGGTGTCGGTGAATAGTGACGGAAGTAACGCCGATCCTTCTGCCATGTTTGAAGTGAAATCGACCGACAAAGGCCTTCTCCCTCCCCGTATGACTACCGCTCAGCGGGATGCCATCGCCAATCCTGCCGAAGGCCTGTATCTTTTTAATCTGGATAAAAACATGATGGAATTTTTTAACGGTACAGAATGGAGGCAATTTTTCTATCCTTCTTCAAGCGAAGTTACCTGCGGGAATGACTTCATCGATTTCCGTGATAACCAGGTTTACCCTACCATTCAAATAGGTGCGCAGTGCTGGATGAAAAAGAACCTTAATGTAGGAACCATGATACCAGGAGCAAACTCTCAGACTAATAACAGCATTATTGAGAAATATTGTTACGATGATAATGCAACCAACTGTGCGATCTATGGCGGCTTGTACCAATGGGATGAATTGATGCAATACACCACTACTGAAGGTGCACAGGGTATCTGTCCAACCGGCTGGCATATTCCTTCTGATGCTGAATGGACGATTCAAACCAACTACCTTGGGGGAGAAAGTGTTGCTGGTGGAAAAATGAAGGAAACAGGTACAACTCATTGGCTATCACCCAATACCAGTGCAACCAACCTAAGTGGATTTACTGCCCTTGGGGCCGGTTATCGCAACGACGGCGGAGACTTCAGCAACCTTGCCTACAACGCCGTCTTCTGGTCTTCTACCGAGTTTCCTACGACGATCGGTTTCGGCCGGAACCTGGGCAACGACCGTGCCAATGTATACAGGCTCGGCTACTACAAGATTAAAGGGTTGTCGCTTCGTTGCACCAGGACTTATTGATGATTTGGAGATCTGATGATTTGATAATTTGATGATAAAAAATATTAAATTACTTTAAAAATAGACAGATTATGAGACAATTACTACACAGCTTAAGACAAAAGTCAGGGATGCTGTGGGCCATCTTCTGGATTTGTCAATTTTCAATTATCAATTGTCAATTTGCCCAAGCCCAGGTGTCGGTAAATTCCGATGGTAGTAACGCTGATCCTTCTGCCATGTTTGAGGTGAAATCGACCGAGAAAGGCCTGCTTCCTCCCCGAATGACTACCGCTCAGCGGGATGCCATTGTCAGCCCTGCAACTGGATTAATGCTGTACAACCTCGATAAGAAAATGATGGAGTATTTTGATGGTACAATCTGGAAACAGTATTTTTATCCCCCTTCATCAGAAATATTATGTGGAATTGATTTTATTGATACCCGTGATAACCAGGTATATCCCACTATTCAAATCGGAGCTCAGTGCTGGATGCAGAAAGACCTGAATGTGGGGACCATGGTAACTTCAACTTATGCAGGAAGTCCACATTCGGATGTCAGTAACAACGGAATCATCGAAAAGTACTGTTACAACAACGACCCTGCCAATTGTGCTATATACGGAGGATTGTATGACTGGAATGAAATGATGCAATATACCACCACTGAAGGAGTACAGGGAATTTGCCCCAATGGCTGGCATATTCCCACTGATGCTGAATGGACGATCCTTACGGATTACCTCGGAGGAGAAGCTGTTGCAGGCGGAAAGATAAAGGAACCCGGCTTTACTCATTGGACAGCACCCAATATCGGGGCAACCAATGAAAGTGGCTTTACGGCCCTCGGGGCCGGTTATCGCTACTACTACGGAGGCTTCGCCAACCTCTACTACTACGCCATCTTCTGGTCTTCTTCCGAGTCCTCATCTACACTCGGGGTCGGCCAGAACCTGGACTACTACAGCGCCGGTGCCACCAGCTACAGCAGCGACGAGTCATTCGGTTTTTCGCTTCGTTGCGTGAGGACTTATTGATGATTTGGAGATTTGATAATTTGATGATGAAAAATATTAAATAACTATAAAAAATAAACAGATTATGAGACAATTACTTTTGAAATTAAAACGGAATTCAGGGATGCTGCTGGCATTCTTTTGGATTTGTCAATTTTCAATTGTCAATTTTCAATTTGCCAGGGCGCAGTTGTCGGTCAGTAACAACAACAGTGCCGCCCATCCTTCTGCCATGTTTGAGGTGAAATCGACCGAGAAAGGCCTGCTTCCTCCCCGAATGACTACCGCCCAGCGGGATGCCATTGTCAATCCTGCCGAAGGTCTTTATCTTTTTAATCTGGATAAAAACATGATGGAATTTTTTAACGGCACAGAATGGAGACAATTTTCCTATCCTTCTTCAAGCGAGGTTCTCTGCGGAAATGATTTCATTGACTTTCGTGATAACCAGGTTTACCCTACCATTCTAATTGGAACCCAGTGCTGGATGAAGAAGAACATGAATATTGGTGTTATGGTAAATTCCACAGTTACAGGCAGTAGTCATTCCGATGTCAGCAATAACGGTGTTATAGAAAAGTATTGTTTCAACAACGACCCTGCCTATTGTGCCATTTACGGTGGATTATATGACTGGAATGAAATGATGCAATACAGCACCACAGCCGGAGTACAAGGGATCTGTCCCTCCGGTTGGCATATTCCCACTGATGCTGAATGGACGATCCTTACGGATTACCTCGGAGGAGAGGATGTTGCAGGCGGAAAGATGAAAGAAACCGGCCTTACTCATTGGACAGCACCCAATATCGGGGCAACCAATGAAAGTGGTTTCACGGCCATAGGGACCGGCATTCGCTACTACACCGGAACCTTCGATGGAATCAAAAATAGCACTTATTTAACGTCATCTTCTGAGCAACTAACGTTATACGTAATCTACCGTGGCGCTTACGGGGGTTACGCAAAGCTCTGGAGGGGCTCATACAACCTCAAAACAGAAGGTGAGTCGCTTCGTTGCATGAGGACTAATTGATTATTTTTCTATTTGATTATTTGAAAATTATAAATAAATTGTGTTCTTGAAATAATAAACAGATTATGAGACAATTACTTTTTAAATTAAAGCAAAATTCAGGGATGCTGCTGGCATTCTTCTGGATTTGTCAATTGTCAATTATAAATTGTCAATTGTCAATTGGACAGGGGGTTGTGTTAAACTCCGGTTCTTACCTTACCAATGGAAGCGCTTTTATCAATGTGCAGGGGCAGGTGAATAACTACGGTACCCTTCAGGGTGGTAGCGGCACCATACAGATAAGCGGGAACTGGGTGAATAACCATGTTTTTACTCAGGCCAGCAGTACGGTGGTTTTCAATGGGGCTGCAGACCAGTCCATCACAAAAACCGGCGGTGAATCTTTCAATAACCTTACAGTCGGTATGACGGGAGGAGGACTTGACCTGGTGAATGATGTGACGGTTACCAACATCCTGCAACTAACCGGACGAATGGTCAGAACGGGAACACACACACTTTTCCTTGGTGCGTCCTCACAAATGACTGGCGAACAAAACAACCGCTATGTACTTGGAAATATGAGTACTACGCGAGCTGTTGGAACTGGTGGCCACAACTTTGGCGGAGTGGGGGTATCCATCAATGCCGGTATTGATGACTTGGGAGATGTAGCCCTTCTCAGGGTTTCCGGTGTCGCAGGTCAAGTTACCGTAGGGACGAACAATGGCATTAACCGCAAATGGGCGATTACTGCTACCGGTACACCTGCCTCAGGAAGAACCTTAACGTTGTCATGGCTTTCCGATGATGACAATGGTAAAGACCTTACCACTGCCCAGGTGTGGAAGAGTTCAGATAACGGACTGACCTGGTTTCCGGTAGGAAATCCGCAGGATGCAAGTGCAACCCATTCTGTAACAGTAGCCAATCAAACTTCTTTCAGCATCTATACCGTGAGTGATGCCAATAATCCGTTGGGTTGCATACTTGTCTGTCCTCAGAATATCACTGTTGACAACGATGCCGGTCAGTGCGGGGCTGTTGTTAATTTTTCAATCTCCTCATCAGTGGGATGTTACCAGGTCAGCAGTGTTCCTTCCTCCGGTTCCTTTTTCCCGGTTGGAACAACTACTGTAATTTATCAGGCAGTTGATGGGAATAATAATACGAGTACATGCAGTTTTACAGTTACAGTTAATGACACGGAAGACCCAGTTGTTACCTGCAAAAACAAGACGGTTTACCTGGATGACAATGGAAATGCTTCCATTGTGCCGGCCGATGTGATAGGTGATCAGGTAAATGGCAACCAGACGTTTGTTTATACCGGCAGCTTACAGCAATTTACAGTTCCTTCGGGAGTCAGTTCGCTAACCATCACGGCCGTAGGAGCCCAGGGTGCAAACTATTCGAGCCAGGGGAAAGTTGGAGGAAAGGGTTCAAGTATGACCGGAACTTTTCCTGTGGTACCCGGTGATCAGTTATCAATTCTTGTCGGAGGTTCATCTTCCGACAATGGAGGAGGTGGAGGCGGAGGTTCTTTTGTTTCGAACGGAAGCATGGGTACAGCCTCCCATTTGATCATTGCAGCCGGGGGTGGCGGAGGAGCTCATTATCACTTTGACGGAGAGAATGCATCAACAGGCACTTCCGGGACCAATGGGACAGGGTTCGGTGGAGGTGGAGTTGGTATTGGCGGTGTTTCTGGTTTTGGCGGAAGCGGAGGTGCAGCAGGATTTCACTCAGGCGCTGGTGGCGGTGGCGGACTCCTGACCAATGGCGGTAACGGAGCATATGGACCAGGGTTGTCAATTGGGTATGGGGGCATGGCTATAATCCTGGGTGGAGCCGGCGGAGCAGGATCTTCCGTAAATGGCGGATATGGCGGAGGCGGAGGTGGTGCCGGTGCCGGTGGCGGTGGCGGCGGTTACAGTGGTGGTGGCGGCGGCAGTGCGTCACAAAGCGCCGGCGGTGGAGGCGGCGGCGGATCCTTTAACGGGGGTTCCGGCCAAACGAACCTGGCTGGTATTGGTGTTGGAAGCGGACAAGTGGTAATAACCTATACAGTTATGCCGGCCGGGGATAATTGCGGCATTACCGATACAACGGTAACTCCCAATACTTTCAACTGCAACGATATTGGTGATCAAACGGTAACCCTTACTGTAACGGATCATGCAGGTAATACTGCCAGCTGTACGGCTACCGTAACCGTAAAGGATAACACCCCTCCTTCCGTTTACTGCCAGAATAAAACGGTGTACCTGGATGCTACAGGGCATGCCTCTGTCGTATCATCTGACGTTTATCAAAGCGGATCAGATAACTGTGGTACCGTAAACCTTGTTTCGGTAACTCCAAATAGTTTTACCTGTTCAAATGTCGGAAATAATACGGTGACACTTGTGGTTAATGACGGACACGGTAACAGCGCCAGTTGCTCTGCCTTTGTTACGGTTTCTGATACCATAGCCCCCACCATTACCTGCCCGTCTCACCATTATTCATGTTCCGACCAGGGACAAAACTATGCTACGATCCTTGATCTGGGGACACCTCAGACCGGCGATAATTGCGGAGTACAGGGGACTACTAATAATAAACCCATTGACAATCACTACCCGGCAGGAAACACAACTGTCGTGTGGACTGTCACTGATGTTAACGGAAATACGGCCACTTGCCCTCAGACAGTCACCGTATATCCTGATTTTGTGGTCGGATCGATCTCGGCCGACCAGACCATTTGCGCAGGAAATGCACCGGCCCAGCTGACCCGGGTAGCCCCGACGGGAGGGAACACACCATATTCTTATCAATGGCAGAGTTCAACGGACAATAGCAACTTCAGTGATATTCCGAATGCTGCCAGCGCTTCATACCAGCCCGGA
>JAPLDE010000094.1 GCA_026391855.1 Bacteroidota bacterium
GGTCGGGGGTGGGGACACGGATGCCTCCTGGGAAGGGGCCGGGGGTGGGACCAAAGATACCTCCCGGAGAGAGACAGTTGATGGGGTAACCCTCCGCCTTTGGGGTTCCGGTTCTCCCTTGCGCGAATTCCTTCATGTTAACGATATGGCCGAAGCCTGCCTCTTTGTTATGGAAAATATTGATACCCAAGACCTTACCACATCATCACCTCAATCACCTCAATCACCTTTCCTCAACATCGGCTCCGGAACCGACCTCTCCATTAATAACCTGGCTGACCTTGTTAAAGAAATAATAGGGTTTCAGGGCGATATCCAGTGGGATAGATCCAAACCCGATGGTACTCCCAGAAAACTGATGGACATATCACGACTAACTTCACTGGGCTGGAAATATAAAATATCTTTGCAGCATGGTATACTGCAAGTGTTTAAAGAGTATGTAAAATAATATAATATGAAATACCTTGTTACAGGAGGGGCAGGCTTTATCGGGTCCAATATTACCCGGTCGTTGTTGCAAAAAGGTGAATTCGTCAGCGTATTCGATAATCTCTCCACGGGTAGGATCGAAAATATAGCCCCATTTACCGGTAATCCCCTCTTCAAACTTTTTGAAGGAGACCTGAGAAACTACAATGAATTGTTGAAAGCCTGCGAAGGGATCGATTTTATCCTCCACCAGGGAGCCCTTCCTTCTGTACCCCGGTCAGTCGCTGATCCGCTCACTTCCAATAATGTCAATATCCTGGGAACCTTACACGTTCTGCTTGCGGCCAGAGAAACCGGTGTTAAACGAGTGGTATATGCCTCTTCCTCTTCCGTTTATGGCAATAACCCAACCCTTCCTAAAGTAGAGAACATGCCGGTCAGTCCTCTTTCACCCTATGCCCTAACAAAATATTCCGGAGAACGCTATTGCCAGATCTTCAATGATATATATAGCCTTCAAACGGTTTGCCTCAGGTACTTCAACGTCTTTGGACCAAATCAGGATCCAACTTCCCAATACAGCGCCGTCATCCCCAAATTTATCAGGCTTATTAAACAGGGTAAACAACCGGTTATTTATGGTGATGGCCTTCAATCCCGCGATTTTACCTTCGTTGACAATAACATTAATGCGAATATACTTGCCAGCACTGCCCCGGATGCAGCCGGTAAAGTCTTCAATATCGCCTGTGGTGAACGGTATACCCTGATCGATCTGGTCGATAACCTAAACCAGATCATGGGTACAAACATCCGGCCTATGTTCGAAAATTCCAGACCGGGTGATGTGAAACACTCCATGGCTGACATCAACAAAGCCCGGGAGATCCTCGGTTACAATGTAAATGTCTCTTTCCCCGAAGGCCTGAAAAAAACCGTTGAGTTTTTCTCCTAACATTCATTCGAACCCTGTCAGTATCTTACCCTTTCAGGGTTAATCGCTAATTCAGGGATTAATTCTATCAGGTTTTAACAAAAAAATCCGCCCCCCTCTTGACAAAAGATCATTTTTGAGTAAATTTGCTACTCATATTTGAAATGTGCCGGAATATGGCACGGAAAATAAAGGTTCGGAAACAATCAATCCTGTGACTGACCGGGCGGAGCTGTATCCGGCCTCCTCTTTACATTTTCTCAATTTACCCTTCATTCAACTCCCATGCTTGATACCCTTATTACATCAAGGACACGCATTAAACTCCTGATGAAGTTCTTCCTGAATGCAACAACCAGATCGTATTTGCGTGACCTGGAGGGTGAATTCGGAGAATCAACCAATGCTATCCGTTTGGAACTCAATCGTTTCGAGGGGGCGGGTTTACTCCGGAGCGAATTGAAGGGAAATAAAAAGATCTTCGTAGCCAATGTCAATCATCCACTTTATTTGGATATTCACAGCATATTGCTCAAATATACCGGTATCGATCAGGTTGTTGATAAGGTGATCAACAACCTGGGCGGATTACAGCAGGCCTGGCTCATCGGCGACTTCGCTAAAGGTTCCGACAGCCGGGTCATCGATATTATGCTGGTTGGCGAAAAAGTAGACAAAAGTTATCTGGTAAACCTGGTGGAAAAAGCTGAAAAATTCATCAGCCGTAAGATTCGTTATATTCTCCTTGAGTCTAAAGAACTTCAACCGCACATCAACGAACATCCCGAAGCCCTGCTCCTCTGGGAATCCAATGCTTAGTCTCTGCTTTATCCTGGCCATCCAGTTGATGGCAGAGGCGATCGTAACGACCGGTTTGATTAAGATATTCAACATTAAGGATTATCAATTTATTAATAAAACAATTTTTGATAATATCAGGAAAAGGCATCCAGATGTATCAGAATAAAAATTTATGAAGAATATCTACGTCACTCAGCCGTCAATGCCTCCGCTGGAAGAATTTACTGCTTACCTGAAGGATATCTGGGAATCTAAATGGCTGACCAATAACGGAAAATTCCATCAGGAACTTGAATCTGCGCTGGCCGGCTACCTGGGGGTAAAATACATTTCCCTGTTTTCAAACGGAACCCTTGCCCTCATCACTGCCCTTCAAACCCTCCGGATCACAGGGGAAGTAATTACCACTCCCTTCAGTTTTGTCGCAACCACTCATTCCCTTTGGTGGAACGGTATAAAACCTGTTTTTGTCGATATCGGGAATGAGTATTTCAACATCGACCCAAAAAAGATTGAAGCGGTTATTACACCCCATACCACTGCCATCATGCCTGTCCATGTCTATGGTAATCCCTGTGACATGCAGGCGATCGAAAAAATTGCAGATACATACGGGCTCAGGGTGATTTACGATGCTGCACACGCTTTTGGCGTTACCGTTAAGGGAAACTCAGTAATGAACATGGGAGATCTGTCTGTCCTGAGTTTTCATGCCACAAAAGTTTTTACCACCATCGAAGGAGGCGCCATCATTAGCCATGATGAAAATACAAAGAAAAGAATAGACTTCCTTAAAAACTTCGGATTTGCCGATGAGGTTACAGTGGTAGCCCCGGGTATTAATGCCAAAATGAACGAGATTCAGGCTGCCTTCGGTTTGCTTCAGTTAAAAACAGTGGATGAAGCTATCGCAAAGAGGCAAAAAATTGCACAAACCTACCGGGAACAGCTCGGTAATTGCCCCGGAATCCGTTGCCTGTGGGATATTAAACAGGTCAGACATAACTATGCCTACTTCCCTGTCCTGATCGATAGTGAAATGTATGGGTCAACCAGGGACGAAATTTACGAGGACCTGAAAAAACATCATATATTTTGCAGAAGGTATTTCTACCCCCTGATCAGTAATTTTCCAACCTATAGCGGGTTGGATTCCGCTGCTGTCGAAAACCTTCCTGTGGCTACACAAGTTGCCGGGAAAGTGCTTTGCCTGCCAATATATCCGGATCTTGAACTGGAATCGGTCGAAAAAATCGCCCGTCTTATTCTTACCCTTCAAAAATGAATACCGGACTAACCTCCTCAGGTGATTCCGTAGCAATTGGGCAGGAACCCGGTATTTCTTCTTCCGGTGTAGTACCCATGGTGAGCGTGTGCATGATTACATACAACCACGAGCCCTTTATCGCCCAGGCAATTGAAAGTATTGTTACCCAGAAAACGGCTTATTCTTTTGAACTGGTCATTGGTGAAGACTGTAGCAAAGACAATACCCGCAGGATCTGTGAAGAGTATCAGCATAAATACCCTCATATCATTACCCTTCTCGATTCAACCTCAAACCTGGGCATGATGAAAAACGGCATGCGTACCGTCCATGCCTGCAAAGGCAAATACCTAACCTTTTGCGAAGGAGATGACTACTGGAACGACCCGTATAAAATTGCCAAACAGATTGATTTCCTGGAATTAAACCCTGAGTATGGATTCCTGTACACAAATTTTAACCGCTATATTCAGAACACCAATACTCTCCTCAACAACCAACTCGATGATCACCCGACTCCCGAGGGTTACCTGGTTGACTCCCTGATGAAAGGCAACTATTTTGCTACTCCGACGGTTTGCGTTCGTAACCACCTGGTCGATAAATTCTATCAAACCTTTTCAATGGAGAGGATACGTCGCTTTTACCTTGGCGATTATTCCCTGTGGCTTTTCATCTCCTACCACATGAAAGGGTATTACCTGAAGGATGCCACCGCTACCTACCGTGTCCTGGAAAACTCAGTCAGTCACTTTAAAAACAAACGTAAACAAAGGTTCTTCCGGCTGAAAGGCTTTATGGTCAGGTTCTATTTTGCCTTTCATTATAAAACCAAAGCACGCATCAGGCTTCTCCTTATTTACAGATTCATATCCTTTTTGACCCGCCTGGTAATCTTCAGCATCCTGTATTCCTTTCTACCTGAAAAAAAAACCATACCATCTTCCCTTGTTGGCTGATCCTAGATATCCGTTTATTTTCCGTCTCTCATGCAAATTAACATCTTAGAATATCTATCCCGGACCCTAAAGAACAAGGCCGAAAAAACAGCCATTATCGACGGCAGCCAGTCTGTTACTTTCATCGAACTTGATAAAAAGGCCCGAATACTGGCCAGTCATATAATCAATTTCTCGTCGGCTTTCAATAAGCCTGTAGCTGTTTATCTTCCTAAAAGCATAAACAGTGTTGTGGCCGATATCGCCATTACATACAGTGGTAATGCTTATATGAATCTTGATGTAAAATCCCCTTCAATTCGTATAGGGAATATCCTGGAACTAATTCAGCCTGTTGCACTTATAACTACGGTGGCCTTGTCCGGGCAGATAAAGGAACTTAATAATGAGCTCCCTCTTATCCTGATCGATGAAATGGGGGTAAGCCCGGTTGAATGCGCTGAACGGATTGAACAAAGGCTGAAAATGATCATTGATACCGATCCGTTGTGCATAATCAATACCTCAGGTTCAACAGGAACCCCCAAAGGAGTAGTATTGCATCACAAGAGTTTCATCGACTTTACCGAATGGGCCATTGAAACCCTTAAAATATCTGAAGATGAAATAGTTGGCTCTCTTTCACCACTGGTTTTCGATATTTACAGTTTTGAGCTATGTATGCTCATGGCAAAAGGAAGTACAATTACCCTGCTTCCTGATTCCCTGGCACCTTATCCGGCCAGAATCCTCAGTCTGCTTCAGAACCATAATGTAAGCTTCCTTTTTTGGGTGCCGACGATCATGGTCAATATTGCAAACATGGATTTGCTGACAAAGATCAGCCTGCCGGGGTTAAAAACAATTTGGTTCGCAGGAGAGGTTTTCCCAACCCAGCAATTCAATTATTGGAAAAAAAATCTGCCTGATGTAAAATTTGTCAACCTTTACGGCCCGATTGAAATCACCCTGGATTGTACCTATTTTATCGTCGAAAGGGAGATCAGATCGGATGAACCACTGCCTATAGGTTATCCCTGCCGAAATACGGATGTGCTCATATTGAAAGACAACAATGAATTAGCAGGTGTAAACGAGGAAGGCGAATTATGCGTCCGGGGAACTTCCCTGGCATTGGGCTATTATAATAATCCGGAAAAAACAGCTCAGGCCTTTGTACAAAATCCGTTGAATAATTCCTATCCCGAAATTATTTATCGTACCGGGGATATCGTATGGAAAAATCAAACCGGGGAGATCATTTTCAAAGGACGTAAAGATAGCCTGGTGAAACACCTGGGCTACCGTATAGAACTGGGTGAAATTGAACACGTTATCATTAATACACTGAAAATTGTCAGTAATGCCTGCGTAGTTTACAACCACAGTAAAAAAGAGATTACCTTATTTTACGAAGACCGTCATAACATCCCGGTTGCCGATATGAAGCGGTCTATCGCCAGCGTACTTCCTAAATATATGGTTCCCAGCGTGTTTTACAACATGGAAATGCTCCCCAGAAATGTCAATGGAAAGATTGATAGGCTAAAATTGCTTCAAGAAGTAAATGTATAATGTTATGAAATTAGTTTTTTGGGGCGAAGATTCCTTTAGCAATATTGTTCTTCAATCATTATTAGATTCAGGATTTAATGTTGTGCTTGTAATCACTCCATATTATAACAATCTAATTCATAAACGATTGGAAAACACTTGTATATGTTATAATATTGAATATATAAGGGTGTTAGACTTAAAACACGATAATTTATTAAGGAAATTAGAATACATACGTCCAGACCTTATGGTAATTGCTCATTTCGAGAAACTTTTATTGAAGAAAATCATTGATATACCGAAAAAGGGTTGTATTAATCTACACCCTTCTCTTTTACCATATTATAGAGGAATGGCACCACAACATTGGCCAATAATTAACGGTGAAACAGAAACAGGAATAACTGTTCATTATGTAGATGAAAATCCCGATACGGGTGATATTATTTTACAACAAAAAATACAAATAAATCAGGAAATGTATGTATCCGACTTGCAATTGGAATTTAGTAAGATATATAAATCAATAGTGGTTGATGCTATTAGATTAATTGATCAGGAACAGTTTACACCAATCAAACAATCACACTTGCCAGGAAGCTATTATGGAAAGTTAAAAAAAGATCAATGCAGAATTAATCTGAATAGCAGTCGTTTTCAAATATTGAATCTGATAAGAGGTGTTTCTAAACCTTATTTTGGAGCATTTCTTGATGACATGATAATATACAGAGCCCACCTGGCAACTAATAGTGAAAGGAAAATAATTTCAACCTCTGGTTCTATCGGATTAAATTATTGTGACGAATTTGGATTTTATTTGAATTTATTAGATGGAATAATAATAATTGATAAATATGAGCATGCAAAAATTTAATATTATAAAGTTACACATCGCATGATCATCATTGCCAAAAATATATTATGTTTGTATTGAGATTTTTTTCGTGGGTTCTTGTTCTGAGAAACTTGTAATTTGTATTTCGTTCCATTATGATGACAAATAAAAACAAATTCAGTTTAATATTTTTTTGGCTTATTGTTTCATTTTTGGGGGTTCATTACGATGTTCTTTCAACCGAACCAAAAAGTTGTACTAAAAGTAACCCTTTAAATTCTGATGTTTTTATTGAGAATGTTGGTCAGTTTGACACCTGGTGCAAATCTTCTTTTCCTGTCAGGTATGCCGTTAATAATGGAGGTCTTTTTTTCTTTACATCTAAAGGATTGATCATACGTATTGATTACTCTATAGAAGTTAACGAAAGTGAGAGGGAAAAATCGGAAAAACATCCTACAGGTGAATTAATTGGACCATACACCTTTTATATTTCTATGGAATGGGAAGGATCGAATCCGGAACCCAGGATAGAAGTCTCTGATCAATCTGAAGGCTATTTTACCTTCGGTGAGAAAAATTTCGAAGAGACCAAATTAAAAGGTTATAGGAAATTAATGTATAAAGAAGTGTATCCGGGTATTGATATTGAGTATACCGTCCCTATTGGTGGTGGCGTGAAAAGTGTTTACATAATTCATCCTGGAGCAAATCCGAATGTGATTAAAATGCACTATTCAGGAGATATTCGTAGAATCAGGAAAGACAAACACGGAAATATTAGAATTATTACACCAGCTGGCGATATCATTGAGCATGCTCCTTCTGCATTTTATGAAGATCTTCAATTAAAGGAAAAATGTAATTTTAAACTTTCCGGTAAGAATACTTGTTTCTTCCTTCCTAAAAGTCCTGACAGTATCCATACTTTACTTATTGATCCTTGGACAACAATTCCAAACACGTTAACGACCACAAATGCAGCATATGATACCGATGTGGATGATGCAGGAAATGTATTTGTTTCAGGAGGCTCTTTCCCAAATAAACTTGCCAAATATAACAGTAGTGGAACAATAATCTGGACTTATACCAATCCTATTAATTGGAGCAATATGATACCATGGGGTACGCATGGATATTCCAAATTTTGTTTGTTGCGAAACTCTGGTACAACTTTCATTGCTGAGGGATGGAATAATGCAGGACCAAAAGTAATGAAAATTAATTCAGATGGAACTATCCAGTTTACTTCCGTCAATTTTACCGGTAATGAGGAGATCTGGGTAATGTTTTATAATCGCTGTACCGGTCAATTGATTGGATTTGGAGGGGGAACGACCAATGTCAATAACATGCAGATTATCGCTGACACTAATTTATCAAGCAGTTTAATTAAAAATTTCAATGGATATGCAGGTGTTCAGAATGATATCACTTCTGTAAAAATGGATGATAACGGTGACTTTTATGTTCTGATGACTTCTGTTTTTAATACCTGTAACAATCACTTAATGAAAAGTCTGGCATCTGCAGGATATAACCCACCGTGTGCATTTGATGTTCCAAGCGGTTATTTTTTCACGGAATCTATTCAAAGTGGAATTCCTGGGTTTCATGCCCCTTCTGTCTCAGAAACGGCCAGATCGAATACTGTTGCATTGAATCAATCATATGTATACACTTACGATGGTAAGACGCTGAAAGCATGGAATAAAACTAATGGTAATATGCTGGGCTCAGTGGTTGTAAATGCTGGATATAGCAATGGGGGTAGTCGGACCCATGAAGGTATTGTTGCGGATGAATGTAATAGGGTTTATGTGGGAGGGAATAATATGGTCCATGTATACACCTTCAATGGAACCAACTTTTCTTCTCAAACGAATATTACAACCGGTATTTCAGGTGAAGTTTATGACCTTATAATAAATAATTCTTCCAACTCGCTTATAGCTTGTGGTAATGGATTTCTATCACTTAACTCAAGTACACCCTGTAGTAATATCAACCAATTGAGTTTTTCTGTTGCAATTGATACATGCCAAGGTAACGCTAGTCTTACTATAAATGGCGGAATTCCTCCCTATACATACCTTTGGAGTAATGGTGCCACAACGAGTAATGTTTCCGGGATACCCAACGGTACACAGCTAACAGTTACTGTTTCAGATAATGCATGTAATACAAATGTAATTGTTGATACGATCAATTTTACCAACCTTTTTACCGCACAAATTAATGCTGTACCAGGAATTTGCCCTGGTGAATCTGCTATACTTACAGCAACAGGTGGTGGAAACTATTTGTGGAGCACAGGACAGGCAACTGCTTCTATTTCTGTAAACCCCTCCTCCACAACTAATTATACAGTTACTGTAAGCTTCAACGGGTGTGTTAGTATGGTAAACGTGACACTACAGGTTTATCCTGTTCCAGTAGTTGGTCTCGGAAATGATACTTCATTTTGTCAGGTTCCTTCTTTTACTATTATTACTGATACGGGATTTGCATCCTACCTTTGGTCAACAAGTGATACAACTCCCACAATTTCCGTTTCTCAATCAGGTTCCTATTGGATAAGTGTCACTAATTCTTTTGGTTGTATTAATATTGATACCATAAACATTGAATTTGGACAAGATATTAATATACAATATAATATTAGTATCTGTCAGGGGGACTCCCTTCTCTGTGGTGGGGAATATCATTCTAACTCAGGTGTTTATACAGATGTTTACCCTCTACCTGCTGGCTGTGACTCCATTATTACAACTAACCTTACAGTTTTATCACTTTTCGTTACGCAAAATGACTATAATATATGCGCTGGGGATAGCTTGTTTATTGCCGAGCATTACTATTTTTTACCAGGATTATATTATGATACTTTGACTGCACAAGGTGGTTGCGACAGCATATTAGTGACTAATCTGGGTTTTTATACTTTACCTGTAGTTGACCTTGGACCTGATAAGGTAATATGCACAGGGGATACTGTTGAGCTTGATTGTCAAGTTGCTGGATTTGGATATCTATGGAGTACAGGGTCAGCGACACAGTCCATATTGGTTAACCAACAAGGTAATTACATCATTACAGTCAGTGATTCACATGGCTGCTCTTCTTCAGACTCCTGCAAAGTCTCACTTCTCCCATTACCTATTCTATTTATCAGCCCTGCCAATCCTGAAATTTGTTTTGATTCCTCAGTTGTTATTAATGTTTCAGGGGCAGATAATTATACATGGTTCCCTGCCACCGGACTTTCATCAACCACAGGAGCATCTGTAATTGCAAGTCCACATAACTCCATCACTTATTATATCAGTGGTTCCAACTTCCAGGGATGTTCAAAAGATACACTAATAACCGTCCATGTTCTCCCTTCTCCCTACTCAGTCTTAGAAGACTCTACCTACCTTTGCATAGGCGACTTTCTGTTGCTTGATCCAGGCAATTGTGATTTTTGCCATTATTTATGGTCTAATGGTTCTGTAACACCTACAATTACTGTTAATTTACCAGGTATCTTTTCAGTACAAATTAGTAACCAATCCTGCGCTTTTATTGATACCATTCTTGTCAAGGAATGTACAGAGATTTGGATACCCAATGTATTTACACCAAACGGCGATGGTAAAAATGATCATTTTGTCGCCAAAGGAGTTCATGTTGAAGAATTTAAAATGTATATATTCAACCGTTGGGGTCAGCAACTTTGCGAAATAAATGATATGTATACCGGTTGGGATGGCAGTTATAAAGGATCAGCCTGTCCGGATGGAGTATATTATTACCTGATTTTTTACAAAGGACATGGAACAGGTCATACCTTATTAAATAATCGGAAACATGGTGCTTTGACTCTTTTAAGATAAGAATTCCAGGTCTTCATTTGTTCATTTTCTTTTTTTATTCCATATTTTTGCCTGCCAAAATTGCTAAGATCTTATTAATATAGCAGCGGATCAAAGAGACAACTGTTCTGGGTCATTCAAACGAATGAAAATGCCATTAAACGATATATCCATTATGGATTCAAACCGGAGAATCTCTTTGATCATATCTTGACCAATAAAAATGTACAATATGCAGCAACAGATAATTAATATTCTCCGGGAGATCCGTCCCGAATTTGATTTCAGCCAGGAAATAAATTTTGTAGAGGAAGGCATGCTGGATTCTTTTGATGTGGTTAACCTGGTCACCGCCCTGGACGAACATTTTCACATCTCCATTGACGGGATGGACATCCTTCCCGAAAATTTCGCTACCATTGACGCTATCGTTAATTTATTGATTAATAACGGTGTAAAGCCATGATCCTGAACTTCAGCAACAAAAAAATTACCGGCATTTTAACAGTATTGCCCTCCAAAGAAGTAAAATTCGAGGATGAAATGGAAAATTATAATTTCTCCGTGGCAAAATCAATGAAACTCAAGATGGCAATGGGATACAATACGCATCGAATCGTTGAGGATGATGTGTGTACTTCTGACATTTGCATCGCCGGACTGAACTATCTTTTTGAAAATAATTTCCTGAAAAAGGAAGAAATTGATGCCATGATACTGGTAACTCAGTCGCCCGACTACTTTATGCCCCCTACCAGTAATGTGATCCAGGGTAAGCTCGGATTGAAACAGGATATGCTTTGCCTCGATATTAACCAGGGATGTACCGGGTATATCATAGGGCTTATACAGGCATGCATGTTGTTGGGTCAGAACAGTATACAAAAAGTTGTTTTACTGAATGCAGACCTGCTTAGCCGTAAGGTTTCAAAACGAGACCGTAACAGTAACCCGCTTATTGGCGATGGTGCTTCGGTTACCATTATCGAAGATGGAACCGGCTCCAATGCACTCATGATCCCTGCCGGTGGCTTTAAAACGCCTTCCAATGCCCTGACAGCCGAAATGACTGAAGACGTTGCCGGTAATTTCCGTTCATTAGACAACCTGGTAATGAAGGGGGATGACGTTTTTAACTTCGTTCAGCGAGAAGTCCCGCCAATGATTGAGGAGTTGTTATCGCTGGCAAAGATTGATAAACAAACTGTCGACTTTTATCTGTTCCATCAGCCCAATAAATTTATGCTGAACAAACTGGCCGATAAACTGGAAGTTCCCAGGGAAAAAATGCCCAGTAATATTGTTGAAAATTTCGGTAATGCCAGCGGGGTTTCTATCCCGACCGTTATATCATTCAACCTAGGTGAGCGGTTAACCAGGGAATCGATGCTGGTCTGTCTGGCCGGCTTTGGTGTTGGCCTTACCTGGTCTGCAATGCTGCTGAGAATAGAGAACCTGATGTTTAATAAAATTATTTATTTTTAATTCATAAATTGGTGAAAGATGGAAAATTTTAATGCTCAAATTGCTGAAATACTTGAAGTTGACTCGGTTGATCCGGGTGAAGAGCTGGCTTCTTTCGAATGCTGGGACTCATTGACTATTTTATCCATCATTGCATTGGCCGGTGAATCCTATAACGTTACCCTGTCTGCTGCTGAGGTTAACAACGCAGTCACAGTGGGAGGTTTACAGGACTTGATTAAATCAAAAATGTCGTGACACCATATAATCCGTTTTCGTTAGACCAGCGCAAATACCTGGTAACAGGAGCTGCCTCCGGAATTGGAAAGGCAACAAGTATTATCCTGGCTAAACTCGGTGCAGCATTGATCTTAGCCGATATTAATGAAGAAGGATTGAAGGATACCCTCCGGGAATGTGGTCCCGGAAATATTGTTCTCAAACTCGATCTGCTTGAATCTCAGCTAATTAAACCAAAACTAATGGAAACGGTTACTGGTTTTGGACAAATACATGGCTTTGTCCACCTCGCTGGACGGCCTTATATTGCCCCCCTCAAAGCGGTTTCCGAAACAAAATGTAAAGAGATCTTTGATATTAACACCTATGCCGCCATTGAACTGGCAAAAGCTTTTATCAATAAAAATATCTATGCGGGTGAAAGAGGTTCTGTCGTCCTGGTCTCCTCTGTATACGGCATTGTAGGCTCTGCCGCTAATGTAGCCTATGCCATGAGTAAAGCCGCCCTGCATGGTATCACAAAATCACTGTCGATTGAACTGGCTGTAAAAGACATAAGGGTAAATTGTGTTGCCCCCGGCTTCGTGAAAACCAATATGTTGGATACAGCGAATGACATGTTTGATGACAATTATGCACAAACAATAAATAAATTACACCCCCTGGGCCTGGGTGAGCCTGAAGATGTGGCGTTTGCTATCGCTTACCTTCTTTCGGATGCCGCAAAATGGGTCACAGGGTCGATCCTGAACATCGACGGAGGATTTACCGCTCAATAACTATTTTTATTTTATGGAGGGAAAACAAACTTTTGTCCTGGTAACCGGAGCCTCTTCCGGAATTGGAAAAGCAATTGCAACAGGCCTGTCATCAACATATAAAACTATACTGGGCGGAAGGAACCAGGAAAAACTGCTGTTAACAAAAGAGGATTGTTCAGCCAAAAATGAGTCTATAATCTTCACTCAGGATCTGAAAGAATTGACCCTGCTTGAAGACAAGCTTTCAACCTTCCTTCTCGAAAACAACATTGAAATATCCCATTTTGTCCATTGCGCAGGATTTATGAAAATGAGCCCCTTAAAGATGATGACGGTTGAATCGATACATAATACCTTCTCTACCAATGTCTTTTCTGCAGCACTCATTTTAAAAGTACTGATAAATCGCAGGTTTAACAATGCCGCCCTGAAAAGTGCGGTTCTGATCAGCAGTAATATTTCTGGTTTCGGTGCCAAGGCTTTTAGCGTTTATGGTGCTTCTAAAGCCGCGCTGGATGGATTGGTGCGCAGCCTGGCCATCGAACTGGCCCCTAAAGTCCGCATAAATTCCGTATTACCCGGAGCCATTCATACGGAAATGACCGATTCAATTTTTAGTGATCCCGAAACCATACAAAGAATGGAGTCAGCCTATCCTTTAGGATTGGGAAATCCTTCAGATATCTTCGGAATCGTGGAGTTTCTGCTCTCCGAAAAAGCCCGGTGGATAACCGGCCAGCAATTTTATGCCGACGGTGGTCGAACGGTCAATATTACCGGGTGACAGATGGGAGTATATATCAGGAGAATCCTTAATAAACCGGTTGATTCCAATAGCTTTGTCGTTTATTCAAAAGACCAGGGATCCTGTGTGGTCATTGATCCCGGAACGGAAGACTGCCGCGATCTCATCAACTTCCTGGATAAAAACAGCCTGAAACCCGAATTCATACTCCTCACCCACGAACACTTCGATCATGTCTGGGGCGTAAATAAACTGAAAGATTCCTATAACCCCTCTATCGTTTGCTCCGGCAACTGTGCTGTAAAAATAAGGGACAACAAGAAAAACATGTCGCTCTTTTATGACCAGATCGGGTTCACTGTCTGTCCTGCCGACATTATCATCGAAGACCTGACAGAAAACCTGGTCTGGAAAGGGATTCCTGTTGAATGGTTAATAACTCCGGGACATACCGATGCCAGCGTTTGCTATTTAATTGACAACCATCTGTTTACCGGTGATACTCTCATCCTGGATACACCCACAGTAACAAAACTTCCAACCGGAAACAAAGAGAAATTGAAAGAATCCCTGGAATTACTGGAAACTACATTCCGAAACAGGAAAATCATCGTTCACTCAGGACATAAGGAGGATTTTTGGTATGACCCGATTCAAATACAAAAACTGCTGTAAATGAAGGATATAATCATTATCGGAACCGGTGGTGCCGCTGCAGAGATGACATCGTACATTGAACATCAGAACGCCCAAAATACTGATAATGAGCAGATAAATTTATTGGGTTACATTGATTATCCCTCCAATATCGAAAAATATTGGGTAACATATAAATTGAAAGCACCCGTGCTGTCCGATATTGATACCTATCAGCCTTCAGGGAACGAAGAAGTGCTGGTTTGTATCTCTGACATCCCGTTCCGAAATAAAATGATCGATATCCTGATTAATAAAAATGCCCGTTTTGCTGATTTTTTCCACCCTTCTGTCATTATCGCCGGTTCAGTCAGCTTAGGGGTTGGCAATATCATCTATCCCTTTTGTATTATCGGGCCAAATACCGTGATAGGTGACTTCAATATGATAACCTCTTACAGCTTTATCAGCCATGATTGCCGGATTGGGAACAGAAACTTCTTTTCAACGGCAGGGCTTTCCGGTCATGTAAATATCGGCAATAATAATTTTCTGGGGATCAGGTCCACCGTTATCCCCTATATTAATATCGGAGATAACAACCTGATCCAGGCCGGAATGGTTGTTGATAAAAACGTGAGCGACAACTCGACCATGTTTTACCGGTATAAAGAACAAGTACTGGCCATCCCCAAAACATAAGTCTTAAGGCTTAATGTTGAACTTACCTGGAAAATTCTCAGTATTAAGTCTCAATATTTTAATGTTCTTGATTAAAATCCTTTGAAAAGATTATATCATTTCGTACATTTGTTTGCTCAATATAGTTAACAGATTATAAATCAACAATTTTGACTCGGGCTGATAAGAATGATTTGTTCCTCAGACTGGGTAGACCCCAGATTACTTGTTATTTTAAACTAACTGTTTATACATATAAAAGGTTCTTTTAATTACACATTATGAAGAAAATTGCTACGTTTTTCCTGATGATTGTCCTTTTCAACAATCTTTATGGCCAACTCCAGGACAGGATCTGGATCTTTGGCAGACCCACTTCCGGATCAACAAATGCGACCCTTTATTTTGGCAACCTTGCCAACCCTGTTGTTTCTCTTCCCTGCGGTCAACCCAGCCAGATAACACCGACCAACGGATGGGAGGAATGGGGAGTGGTTACAGATCCTGTTTCCGGTAACCTTATTTTTTACACCGACGGACAGAACGTTTTTGATGCCCAGCATAACCTAATTGACCTGGACCCAAGTACACCGGGCTTTGAATCAATGGGGGCAAACTGCTCTTCCTCCCAGCCGGTCGCCCTGTGCCCCATACCCGATTATCTTAAATCGGGTTACGACAGATTTTTCATCTTCTCCAACCCTACCGGCTCATACTACGGTAACGTTACCGACGGTCCCGTTACTTATAGGATCTACGATGTGAATACCTCGTCTTTCGGACCCAGCCATAATATGCCAGGACCTTACGGAATGCTTTCCGTTTCTGAGGGACTAAAACTCATCCCATCCGATACTGACCCTAATACGCTTTGGCTTATCACCAGTCTTTATCCGAATCCAGGTTATGAGACAAAATATGTGATTTATAAAATTTACAAATCCAATGTCACCTACCAGGGTGAGGTAGATATGGGTCCTGTCAGACAAACGATCGGCGTTTCTTCTGCCTGTATGAATATTATTTATACAAAAGCAGGTACAACTTCCGGTATTTCTAGAGTTGGCATGTCTACTTCTTACCCTAGTGTTGTTATGATCCTTGATTTTGATAACGTAAACGGGCAGTTTCTAACCAATACCCTCAGAACATACGTTGCAGGACCAGGATATAACCCAGGTGCATACGATTGTGAGTTCTCCCCCAGCGGAAGGTTTATATACTTTACTGAGCAATATAACAACAGTAATGGTAATAATCTGTACCAGATTGATTTACTGAATACTGTCCTCAGCGCTACATTGATCCATAATTATCCGTATCGCTATTCCGGAGGACTTGGTTTAGGTCCTGATAGCCTGATATACCATATTTCAAACAGCGGTTATGATACCCAAATTTCAGAGATGGGAAGAATTCTTCAGCCGGATGTTGAGTATATTCCAGGTACTACCAACTACAACCAATTCTATGAGGAATTCCAAAATTATTACAACACCATGGCTGTTAACTTCTGTGAATTTCTCATTTTACCAAACCTTACAAGCGGAATTCCGCAGACAGAATTGGAATTGAATACATTTGAAGTCTCACCTAACCCGGCTACCGATCAGCTCACTATCACAATCCCCGAAAAATCGGATATTGAGATCCTGGATACCCACGGTCAATCAGTGAAAAATATCCGGAACGCCGCTGTTCAAATAACTGCTGATATTTCTGGTCTTGCTGCCGGAATGTACTTCATCAGGGTGAAGACGGATAAGGAAACGGCCACAAAGAAGTTTATCAAATTATAAAGGATGAAGGGTAAGTTCAGCAACCAATTTAGCGGTTCCTGACCTCATATCACCTACTAACCACACTTTCCCATCAGAACTTTCATCATTACCGGTGCTTGTGGAGCCATCGGCGGGGCCATCGTCGAACAAATTGCAGGTCTCCCCGAAACCGTCGTGTGGATTCTGGGCCGCGATGACCGCACCCTGGAAGATTCGAAATCCGCTCTGTTGCGAAAACTACCACATGCACATATCCGAACTTTTGCCCTTGATCTCGGCCTGAACAGCGAGATCCTCCGTTTTGCCGACCAATGGGAAGGACCCCTCCACGTGCTGGTCAATAATGCAGCCACCGCACCGCAGATCAGAACGGAAACCGCCGAAGGCACCGAAACACAATGGGCTGTGAATGTGCTCTCGTATTACAGAATGAGCATAGCCATGGCTCCCTTTATGATGCATGGCCAGGATGCCCGTATTGTTAATGTAGCCAGCTATTGGGCCGGTAATCTTAACCTGAATGATCCGGAATTTAAACACAACCATTACGATAACGACGAGGCTTACCGACAGTCGAAACAGGCCAACCGGATGATTGCTGCCGGCTTGTCAGAAAAGCCGCCTTTTTCCGGTAACATCACAATTAACGCCTGCCATCCCGGCGATGTGAGAAGCAAACTCTCCGGCGACCTTGGTTTCGCCGGACACCAGTCCCCTTCCCGGGGCGCCAAAACACCCGTATTCCTGGCAACAAACCCCTCCGTCAAAGGGATCACCGGAAAATACTTCTCCGACTGCCAACAAAAACACTGTGAGTTCTCCTCCGATAAAAAAATGATCGCTGACCTGCTGAACTACCTCTCCCAATAAAACCCCAACCCAGGATAACTAATGCTCACCCCCCGTCACGAACATCACGATCATCCCGTTTTAGTCACAGGTGCCGACGGTTTCATCGGCTCCCACCTTACCGAACTCCTGCTTGAAAAAGGATATGCCGTTAAAGCCCTTTCTTACTATAACTCCTTTAACCACTGGGGCTGGCTCGAAGAGATCAGCAACCCCCGCCTGGAGATCGTCAGCGGCGATGTCCGCGACCCCCATTTCTGTAAACACTTATTGAAAAACGTTGATACCGTCTTCCACCTGGCCGCCCTTATTGCCATCCCTTACTCATACGTGGCCCCCGACAGCTATATTGACACCAATGTAAAAGGCACCCTCAACATCTGCCAGGCAGCCCTGGAGAATGGCGTCAGACGGATCATCCATACCTCCACCAGCGAAGTTTACGGCACTGCCAGGTATGTCCCGATCGACGAAAAGCATCCGCTGCAGCCACAATCGCCATACAGCGCCAGCAAGATCGGCGCCGACGCCATCGCCATGAGCTTCTGTAACGCTTTTCAACTGCCACTCACCATCGCCAGGCCGTTCAACACTTACGGCCCAAGACAGTCTGCCAGGGCCATCATCCCGACCATCATCTCACAGATCAGTGCCGGAATGAAACAGATCAGCCTGGGCGATCTTACCCCTACCCGTGATATGAACTATGTGAAAGATACCTGCCGGGGGTTCCTTGCCATCGCAAATTCTGATAACACTGTCGGCCAAGAGATCAATATCGCCTCCAACACCGAGATCTCTATGGCTGACCTGTTGACACTGATCAAAAATACGATGAATGCCGATGTTGAATTCATCACCGACGAACAACGTCTGCGGCCCGAAAATTCAGAGGTCTTCCGCCTATGGGGCGACAATGCCCTCATCACTTCCCTGACCGGTTATCAGCCCGAAACCTCACTCGAAGAAGGCATCAAACTCACCTGCCTCTGGTTTCAAAACCCTGCTAACCTGGCCCGCTACAAACCCGGCCTCTATAACCTGTAATCCATTGTTATAAAGGTTATGAAGATTATGAAAGTTATGCCTGACTTGATGAACACCTGAACACCTGAACTCCCGAACACATTTTTATTTATTATGATCCCCAACAACTCCACCCTCCTCATCACCGGGGGCTCCGGCTCCTTTGGCAACGCAGTGCTTTCCAGGTTCCTGAAAACAGACATTTTCCGGGAAATCAGGATCTTCAGCCGAGATGAAAAGAAACAGGACGACATGCGGCAGTTTTACAGGGACAATCATATCAAATATTACATCGGTGACACCCGGGATAAAAGAAGCATCGATATGGCTATGAGAGGAGTCGATTATGTCTTTCACGCCGCTGCACTGAAACAGGTCCCTTCCTGTGAGTTTTTCCCCATAGAAGCCGTACGTACCAATGTAATGGGATGCGAAAATGTACTGGATAGTGCCCTGGAATTCGGAGTAAAAAATGTGGTCGTGCTAAGCACGGATAAAGCCGTATACCCGATTAATGCCATGGGCATGTCAAAAGCCCTGAGCGAAAAGGTAATGGTGGCAAAAAGCCGTAACCTCAACGGAAACGGCACCACCTTTTGTGCCACCCGCTATGGTAATGTAATGGCATCAAGAGGATCGGTCATCCCCCTCTTTGTCGAACAGATAAAATCCGGGAAACCCATTACTATTACCGACCCTTCAATGACACGCTTCATGATGAGTCTTGAAAACGCCGTGGAACTGGTCCTGTTTGCCTATGATCATGCGGTCAACGGCGATATCTTTGTTCAAAAAGCTCCGGCTACGACGATTGATATACTGGCAAAAGCCCTGCTGGACTTATATCATGCCAGAAACCCGGTTCAGGTGATCGGAACAAGACATGGTGAAAAATTGTTCGAAACCCTGGTTAACCGCGAGGAAATGGCGAAAGCGGAAGACCTGGGTGACTACTTCCGGATCCCTGCCGATACCCGTGACCTGAACTATGGCAAATTCTTCACTGAAGGCACCTCAAAGGTTGCCGAAATCGAGGAATATACTTCACACAACACAGCCTTCCTCGACCTGGAACAAACAAAGAAACTCTTACTTGACCTGGAATTTATCTGCAAAGACCTTGGTATCAGGCAAACCATGAATAATGCTTAAAGTCGCAATTACCGGTCAGGCAGGCTTTATCGGGACCCATCTGTTCAACACTCTTTCCCTGTATAAGGAGGAGTTTGACCTTATTCCTTTCCGGGATGATTATTTTGATGAGCCTGAAAAACTGCCTGCTATTACTGCTTCCTGCGATGTGATCTTTCATCTGGCTGCTATGAACCGCCACGGCGACCCGCAGGTGATCTACGATACCAATATCCGCCTGGTCAACCTTCTGATCAAGGCCCTGGAACAGTCCCGCAGCCAGGCCCATATCCTCTTTTCTTCCTCTACCCAGGAAGAAAAGGATAATCCTTACGGAAGATCCAAACGGGAAGGCCGCCTGCTGCTGGCTGATTGGGCAGCCCGGTCCGGGGGATCCTTCACCGGTATGGTCATCCCAAATGTGTTCGGACCCTTTGGAAATCCTTTCTACAACTCAGTGATCGCAACTTTTTCACACCAGCTTAATCATGGGGAAACCCCGGTAATTGAGGTCGATGCCGAAATAAAGCTGATCTACATAGCAGAACTGATCAATGAATGCATCAACCTGGTCAGGAAGACACCCATAGGACAGATTCGTGATGAATACCGGATCCCTCCTTCCGCCTCGGTTAAGGTTACGGAAATACTTAGCCTCCTGCAGGGATTCCGGTCGGCTTATGTCGAAAACAACATAATTCCACCCCTGGACAATCCCTTCAAATTAAACCTTTTCAATACCTTCCGCTGCTATATGGACATCGGCAACCATTACCCGGTAAAACTGGTTCAGCATACCGATAACCGGGGTGCCTTCGTCGAGATCCTCCGGCTGAATGGGGGCGGGCAGGTCAGTTTTTCTACTACCAAACCCGGAATAACCCGTGGAAATCATTTTCATACCCGTAAAATTGAACGTTTTGCCGTTATCAGAGGGAATGCCCTGATCCGGCTGCGGAGGATAGGAACGGATGAAATCTTTAGTTTCAACCTGTCCGGCGATCAACCCGCCTTCGTAGATATGCCCATTTGGTACACCCACAACATTACCAACACCGGTAATGATGAACTCTTCACCCTCTTCTGGATCAATGAGTTTTTTGATCCAAGTGACCCGGATACTTTCTTCGAAAATGTGACTGATAATTAGTAATTGGTGATTTGAAAAATAAACATTCCAGGTCCTGTTTTTTTGAATTAACCACATTAGTAAGAATGCTCCGGGGCCAGATCAAAGGTTTAAAATATACATTATACTTCCACTAATCACCAGGTCTATGGAAAAATCAGCCCTGAAAATAATGACTGTTGTCGGCACGCGCCCCGAGATTATCCGCCTGTCGCGTACCATGGCACTGCTGGACCAGTATCTTACCCAGGTCATCGTACATACGGGTCAGAATTATGATTATGAGCTGAACGAGGTCTTCTGGAACGATCTGGAGCTGAGAAAACCAGATCATTTCCTTAATGTCGGCACCTCCTCCCTGGGTTCAACCGTAGGCGATATCATCCGTAAAACCGAAGAAGTCCTGCTTGAAGAAAAACCCGACGCCCTCCTGGTGCTGGGCGATACCAACTCCTGCCTCTCTGCCTATATGGCTAAACGAATGCATATTCCGGTTTTCCATATGGAAGCCGGTAACAGAAGCTTCGATTTCAACGTTCCCGAAGAGATCAATCGCCGTATTATAGACCACATCGCCGATTTCAACCTGGTATATACCGAACATGCCCGCCGTCACCTTCTTTCCGAAGGTCTACCACACCGCCGTATATACCTCACCGGAAGCCCGATGAAAGAAGTGCTGGACTACTATAAACCCGGCATCGGTATGTCTCAGGTTCTTACAACCTTAAATCTCAAACCAGGCAACTATTTTCTGGTCTCAACCCACAGGGAAGAGAACGTCGATAACCAGGAAAACCTGCGGAAAATCATCACTGTGCTGGATCAACTGGCCGAAACCTATGATCTGCCGGTCATTGTCTCCACTCACCCCCGCACACGCAAGAGACTGGAAACCTTGGACAACTTTTCGTCAGACCAACGGATCCAATGGCTCAAACCTTTCGGATTCCTGGATTATATCCACCTCCAGATGAACGCTCGCTGTACCCTCTCTGATAGCGGTACCATCAGCGAAGAATCCTCCATTCTCTCTTTTCCTGCCATATCCCTTCGCCAATCCATGGAAAGACCTGAGGCACAGGACTCCGGCTGCATCATCCTCACCGGCTTCGACCCCGGTATTGTCCTGGATTCTGTGAATATTGCCATTGAAGCACACAAATCAAATATACCAACCCCTCCGCCTTCAGATTATTCCATCACCAATACTTCCTGGCGAGTCCTGAAACTGATCATCGGGAACACCCGCTTAAGCAACACCTGGCATGGGATTAATCCAATATCCTGAAACACGAACCAGTCGGCAGTCGGCAGTCAGCATAATTTTGTAGGGACACGATACATCGTGTCCTAATGTTCACGTTACCATGCAGTCAGCAGTCGGCAGTCAGCAGTCAATAGTGAATTATAGTCAACCATTTGTATATCAGCAACTTGCAGTCCAGGCGAGCGGAGTCGAACCACGACCGGCCGCAAAAAGTCAACACCTCCAACATCTGACCTCCCACATCTGACATCCCACATCTGACATCTCACATCTCACATCTCACATCTCACATCTCACATCCCACATCTCACATCTCACATCCCACATCTGACATCCCACATCTGACATCCCACATCTCACATCCCACATCTGACATCCCACATCTGACATCTCACATCTCACATCTGACATCTCACATCTGACATCTCACATCCCACATCTCACATCTGACATCCCACATCTGACATCTGACATCCCACATCTCACATCTGACATCTCACATCCCACCACATCCCATATCTCACATCTCACATCCCACATCCCACATCTCACATCTGACATCTCACATCCCACATCTCACATCTGACATCCCACATCTGACATCTGACATCCCACATCTCACATCTGACATCTCACATCCCACATCTCACATCTGACATCCCACATCTGACATCTGACATCTCACATCTCACATCTCACATCTGACATCTCACATCTGACATCTCACATCAGGTCATTTTTCATGAAGTTCACCGGCAAGATCCTCCGCAAACCATTCGCTCCCGGCTCCAAAAGCGAACACCTGGCCTTCATCCTTGAAACCGCCAGCGGAGATCTCGTCCTTCGCCGCCAGGGCGCCAATCCCTTCGACAACAGCTGGCTGAACGATTATGTCGGTAAAAAGGCCGAAGTGACAGGGACTCTCCAGGACTATGTGCTCTTCGTTTCCGGAATTACCCTGGCAGAAGACTAATACCACACTTCAACTAAAAGTTACCTTTCAATTTTTCCCGTATGGCAACGCTCAAACTGATCATCAGCAGCAAGAAAAACCTGAAAGCAAAATATGGCACCCAACTGCAAGCCATTGAAAAACTACTGGACGGTCTGGCCGCCGCCGACAAATTCAGGCAGCTGGATACCCGCCTGGTATATGTTGACGATGCCCAATCCGCGAAAAAATTCGGGTTCACCCCCCTCTCCTCCATCACCGTGAAAAACTGCAAACAAGTCATCGATGCGGTTTTCACTAAACATAAGCCGGCTTACCTGGTGATCTTCGGCGCCCAGGACATCATCCCTTTTCAGACCCTCACCAATCCTGCAGCCGAAGACGGCGACAAAACCATCCCCTCCGATCTTCCCTATGCCTGTAACAAAGCCTATGGAAAAAACATCTCCTCATTTACGGCACCGGTAAGGGTGATCGGCCGGATTCCTGATGTGCCTGGTAAAGCCGATATTGCTTTTGTAAAAACGCTCATCGATACCCTCATCGCCAATAACCCTGCTTCCGGTAAAGATTACCGTAAGTGGTTTGCTGTCACGGCATACGAATGGAAAAACTCCACAACCGAGAGTGTCCGCAACATCTTCGGAAGCACTGCCAGCCTGCTGGATTCCCCTCCGGCCAAAGGAGGATATACAAAAACCAAACTGAAGGCCCTGTCGCACTTTTACAACTGCCATGGTGCACCTTTCGATGACCGCTTTTTCGGACAAAAAGGAGAAGATTACCCGGTAGCGCTGACCGCTGCCGACCTGAACAAAAAAATCACTCCCGGAACCATCGTTGCCGCTGAATGCTGCTATGGCGCCCAACTCATAACCCCCAATACCTCCATAACTTCCTCAGGCATAGCCGCCTCCTACCTCGGTAACAACGCTATTTCCTTCCTCGGAAGCAGTACCATCGCTTATGGTCCTTCCGACGGACAAGGCCTGGCCGACCTCATCACCCAGCACTTTCTGGTCCATATGCTGAACGGTGCCTCAGCCGGAAGAGCCTTGCTGGAAGCCAGGCAGCAGTTTATCACCGAGAACGGACCCCATCTCGATCCTTACGAGCTAAAGACCCTGGCCCAGTTCTACCTCCTGGGCGACCCTTCTGTGCAGGTGACTACAGAGGAGATGAAAGCCTCCGCCGGAAATACCCTCGAAAACCGCCGTATGAAGCTTCTCATAAAGGGAGAAGGACTGGGTAAAGCCACAGCCAAACTGAAAAAAATACCTTCCCACACCTCCGTTCATCACAACGAAATAATCAAACGGTTAAAAGAGAATAATTTCCATGGTAACTACCACGAAACCGTCTTTCATACCCACCTCAAAGGCCAGGAAGAAAAGGCCTTTCAGAAAACCGCCGACAGCGGCATCATCCGCTTCCGCACCTATACCACCCAAACACAGGTACACGATAAAATTACCCATCACCAGGTAATGGTAATCAAAGAAAACGACCGCCAAATCCTCGGCTGGCGAATCTACCACAGCAAATGACAACCAATTTCCATCACGACTATTACAGGAAAAAATCCCTCAAACCCTGAAATCTAAAATAATGAATTAATTCCAATAACACGATATTCAGAAATCCTGTACCCGGCATCATCTCACATGGATTATTGAAACAATTGAAAATCCGGAAGTAATCCTTGCCGGTGATTTTGGTGAGTTATTTGCCCTCAGATTATATGAAAAAACTCCGGTAACTTTTGATAAATATCTAATCGTCGTTTTAACAGAAACAAGCATTCTGGATGGATTCATTTTAACTGCATCTTTTAGCAGAAGTATTAACAAAATAAGAATAGTAGTATGGAAACCCTGAATATTTCCGAAAAAAATAACATTAAATGGGACTATGATGATCATGAAAATTAGCTGATCAGACATTGCAAACATCGCACATCTGACATCGCACATCTGACATCGCACATCTGTCATCGCCCATCTGACATCTCACATCTCACATCTCACATCTCACATCTCACATCTCACATCTCACATCTCACATCTGACATCGCACATCTGACATCGCACATCTGACATCGCCCATCTGACATCGCACATCTCACATCTCACATCTCACATCTCACATCTCACATCTCACATCTGACATCTCACATCTGACATCGCCCATCTGACATCGCACATCTGACATCCAACATCTCACATCTCACA
>JAPLDE010000077.1 GCA_026391855.1 Bacteroidota bacterium
TGTCACCTATAATAAGTATTACGAGAAATATACTGTCTTTCGAGAACATTGTCTTCAATTCTTCAAAAATCTCAATGAATATAGAGGTGAATTGGAGACCTTAATGACGGATAATTTCCAATTAATTCAGGCTTGATTTTTTTTTTTTCTTTTTTCTTTCAGTATAACCATATTTTATTTGAACGGAGACAATTCTGAGTACTGGCTAATGTAGCCTCAATTGATGGATTACCAAGGGAGTCAAAAGTTACCATTTTTACTAAGTTGCCAATCTGATTAGCGCTCCCGTAGTAAAGAAATAGAGAATCATATCTGGTAAAAGAATTCGTCTTGCATTCAGGGAAATAATAACCTGTCGTGTTTTCTTCAGTAATTCCGGTTACCATTCCTAATGCATGTGTCAACTCATGTAATATAACAGAATAAAGATCATAATAACATATGGTTACTGGGAGACTTGTATCTTCAATATACGGAAACCTAAAATTAACTACTAATCTGGCATCATAATTTTGAGAATCTGGATCAACACCATATTTTATATGATTAAACAAATTTCCAGCATAAATACCTTGTAAAACTTACCAAGTATTTGGTGGGTAATAAGGTCCTGCAGCTGCAAGCTTTGTTTCATAATATACTGGTGGCCAGTTAGACAAACTAAAAGAACGATCAACATATAAATCTAAGCTATCCTGTGAATCAATGGCAATAATTGATTGAATATATTGAATAACTTGGCATAAAATATTTCTTCGGTCTCCTCCATGTATAGTATCAGCAAAACCTGCTGGTGGTGTATTTAAGAAATCTTCATAATATATTCTAAAATTTCCGCATCTGATTATTTGGTTAGCGGAAAATTTTTCTATTCCCGTAAAAGGAACAATAGGGGAATCCGGAACAAATTTTGAATCTTCTATCTTTTTCCGATAATCTTCATAACCTTTCATATACCTTGATATCTCATACGAGCAAGTTCCACAACCGGCTATATAATTAGAATCTGGATTATTTTGTTGACTGTACCCTCGTAATCCTAATAATAGGAAAAAAGAAAAACATAAAAATGCTTTCATGGTTTTAAAGTGTTTAGTTTAAGAGCAAATGATCACCCCTGTTGAATTCAAAGCTTATTATTTAATCCTCTTGTCAGCTATTTCATATGATATTAAATAGCATCCATCGTCCAAGAAATTAATCCGGACTCATATCTCTTTTTTATATGGGTACACCATACATAATTACAGTCACAGCATTTATGTCCGATAACTTTGTATTTGCTTCAGAGCAAATAACTTGATTTCGGAAATACAAATAACTTGACAAAGGAAACATAGTTCGAAGACAGGAACTGTCTCTGAAGTTATTTATAATGTTTCTAATTAAATTGCAACAAAAGGAATTTCTTGTTTTTTCAATCTTTACGACTGATGTGAACTACGATATTCCTCATTGGGTCTCTTTTAGCTTAGCAGACTTATAGAAGAGAAAGGATCAGTTCATCTATGAACAATCTAATTATTAATACTTTAGCTAATAAGTTATAAACATTTGCTGATGCTTAATCCCTATTAATTAATTTTGAATACGGAAAGGAAATCATCAAGGAAAATGGAAACGAAAAAGTCAGTTGGAATATGGATTCGAGTCAGTACTGAGGATCAGGCAAAAGGTGAATCACCGGAACATCACGAAAAACGTGCCCGACTATATGCCGAAGCAAAAGGATGGGAAGTAATTGAGGTATATCATTTAGAAGCGGTCTCAGGTAAGTCAGTGATGGCACATACCGAAACTAAAAGGATGCTAGGCGACATAAAGACAGGCAACATCACTGGCCTTATATTCTCCAAGCTTGCCCGTCTTGCCAGAAACACCAGGGAACTTTTAGACTTTGCTGACCTCTTTCGAGAAAGCAATGCTGACCTAATTTCTCTGCAAGAAGCCATAGACACCAGTAGTCCGGCAGGCAGACTTTTTTACACAATGATAGCTGCCATGGCCCAATGGGAACGTGAGGAAATTTCCAGTCGAGTGGCCGCTTCGGTACCAGTACGGGCCAAACTGGGTAAACCGTTGGGCGGAGCTTCCTCTTTTGGATACCGTTGGGAAGGTAAAGAATTGGTAGTTGATGAAAAAGAGGCTTCAATAAGAAAACTCATGTATGAGATCTTCTTGAGGCACAAGCGTAAAAAAACTACTGCCAAGGAGTTAAATGATTTAGGCTATTGAACCAGGAACGGTTCAAAATTCTCCGATACTACCGTTGACCGGCTAATAAAAGACCCAACTGCCAAAGGTGAACACCGGGCGAACTACACCCAAAGTTTGGGCGAAGGTAAACATTGGGTTATTAAGCCTGAAACCGATTGGATAGTAACACCTTGTCCTGAGATTGTTCCTGAAAAATTATGGAATGAGTGTAATCGGATTTTATCTGAACAAGAAGCCAAAAGAAGAAAACCTGGTCCCAGACCTGTTCATCTTCTTTCCGGTTTGATGTATTGTACCTGTGGTAAAAAAATGTACGTTTTTCATACCACCAATGTATATACCTGTAAATTTTGTAAAAACAGAATTCCGGTTGCTGACATTGATGAAATCTATCACGAACAGCTGAAAAGTTTTCTGTTCACAGATCAAGACATTAAAAGTTATCTATCTCAAACAGATGAGGTAATCAAAGAAAAGGAAAGTCTTCTTTCTCTCCAAACCACTGAGGCAGAAAAAATCAAAAGAGAAATGAATGAACTGGTTACCATGAGACTCTCTGGTGAAATTTCTAAAGAAAGTTTTCCGAAACATTATAAACCTCTGGAAGAGAGATTAAATCAAATTGAAAACCAATTACCAGAACAAATGGCTGAAGTTGACTTTCTGAAGATCCAAGCCTTGTCATCTGATACCATATTATATAATGCCAAAGACCTTTATGATCGATGGCCACAAATGCCTTTTGAAGAGAAACGTACTATAGTTGAAGTCATTACCGAGAACATAACCGTTGGGAAAGAGGACATTGATATCAAACTGGCATACATTCCTACCAATTTAGGAAATGCGGGAAATAAGCAACGCAACCTCAGGGGTCCATAGAAGCGATAAACATGAAACTGGCAGGAAAATCGACGGAAAATTTCGCCCTTGAGATGGTAACGACCCTATCCTCCAGGGGTTGACGCAGATAGAAGCGATAAACATGAAACTGGCAGGAAAATCGACGGAAAATTTCGCCCTTGAGATGGTAACGACCCTATCCTCCAGGGGTTGACGCAGCACTTCCGGCACAGTTCTTTTAAATTCAGGCAGTTCATCGAGGAAAAGCACCCCGTTATGCGCCAGTGAAATCTCTCCCGGCTGGGGATAGCTTCCTCCGCCCACGAGTGCCACATCGCTGATGGTATGGTGCCCGAAAGGGGCGCACGGATACCAGGGATATTAAGATGCTTCAATACAAGACGATGTTATATTTAATATACTGTAATGTTTTATTTCATTTTATATTGAGGGGATGAATAATTCAAGTATTCAAGTCCGTAATTCCTTTTTTATGTTGTGCGACATGTGAATAATTAAACTTTCTGACACGGATTTGTGTTTTCTCACCCAAAATTTAACAAATTATTAATTTAATTAAGTACTTTTGTGCCATAAATTTCTTTGCAAAAAGATGAAGAAAAAGGTCTTTTCAGTTGTCATCCTGCCTGTTATAGTGGCATTCGCTGTCATCTGGATTCACCTTGGGTCACTGGTTAATTTCCATCAGAACCGGATCTGGCACAAACACTTGATCCCCCGGGTGATCGGTTCGATTAAAGAAAAAGAAAAATACAAGACCCTACCCCTCTTTCAAAAGAATAAACCTGGCCATTACCATAACAGCCCCGAATTTCTCCCTTTTTCCTCCATGGAAGCAGGACAGAACTGTGCGCACTTTGCCTCTGAATTCAGCTGTTGTATCCTTTTACCCCCTCCTGTCATCATTACCTTCATCAGTCCCACTCCCTCAGGACTGAGAGCTCCTCCGCCGGGTTAATCCTCCGGCAAATACCTTCTTTCCTTATTTATTGTTTTTTACCCTTCATCAATATGGGTATTGAACTTTCTCCCCAGGTTTGGGATCTGAAAAAATTATTCAAGTTTTTTATAACTTATTATTATTCAATCATATAAACAATGAAAACAAAAAAAATTACTTTTCTTGGTATGGTAACCTGTGTAATGTTGCTGGGTGGATTTAGTTCATCCCGCGCCCAGGTTATGGTAAACGACTCTGTACAAATGGGTGCTTCTTATGCAAATGAGGTGTATTACAGTATGGCTAACGGCAATGCAGGTACTGCGCTCAGAGATTCATGGGATATAGCCTTCCGGACCTCGATCATGAGTTCATCCATCATCATCAATGATGGCACCGGTGTAGTGCTGTATACTTACCCGAATGCAGATACATCGGGATGGAATACCCTAGATACAGCAGGTTTTTCAACCTGGACTCCAATGTATAACGATCCTGCAGACTGGGAAAACGGCGCTTTCAGCCGCAATGCCCTCGGTCACCCGGATTATGGTTGGGGTATCTATAACTCAACCACCCATAACCTGAAAGGAGATTCTATCTTCATTATTAAACTCAGGAATGAGAGTTTCCGCAAATTCTGGGTCGTTAAAAAACTGTCTTCCCTCGATACCTATATTTTCCGTTTTGCCTTCCTCGATGGAAGCGATGAACATGAGATCACCCTTGACCTGAACCCTTACCTTACAAAAGATTTCCTCGGATATAACCTGGCCATGAATACAGTGGTTGACTTTCAACCTCCAAAGATGGACTGGGATGTTGTTTTCACCAAATATATGTCAGTACAACCCGACGGAACTCCCTATCCGGTAACCGGTGTACTGAGTAACGATGGTACCGGGGTGGCCCGTTTCGACAATGTTCCCACCTCTTTCACTAACTGGGGCGAGTCAAACTTCGATCCCGGCCGTTCTGTCATTGGCTGGAACTGGAAAGTCTTCGACATGGGCACCTTCTCATACAAAATTGTTGATTCACTGGTGTTTTTCGTTCAGCCAACCTCTGGTGACGTGTATAAACTTCTCTTCTCGCGTTTTGATGGAAGCAGTACAGGCAAAGTGGTCATGAAGAAAGCCAAATTATCCGCCGTTGGCGTCCCGGAAGTGAATGACCCTGAAGAATTCCTCTCCGTTTATCCCAATCCTGCAACCGGCAATGTAATCGTGAACATGAAAAATATGACCGGCTCGTCTGCTAATCTGAAAATCAGCGATTTACTCGGAAAAACGGTGTACTCTTCAGAAATCAATATCACCGCCGGAGGATCAATAACGACTTTACCCCTGGATAACATTCAGGCAGGGATTTACATCGTCCGGGTTGGAAATGGAAATTTTGTTACTTCACAAAAACTGGTCGTAAAGAAATAATAAACATGAAGGCAGTTCTTCCCCGACTGATATTGTTACCTACACTCATCCTGCTGGCAGTATGGACCTTCGGTCAGCAGGCTTATGTTAAGGTGATCGACCAGAAAAGCCGTGAACCGGTCGGATATGCCCATGTGTGTTTCGAAGGGATTAATTCAAAAATCCAGAAATACTATAAGACCGATATGGACGGGAAAGCACCTAACGACATACGGGAAAAATGCAGGTTGGCCGTTTCTTTTATTGGTTTTGAAACTTACCAGGACACCATCAGACCTGGTCAGACAAAAACGGTGGAATTAAAACCGACGGTTACCAATATGCAGGAGGTGGTGATTACCGCCCAATATACGCCGGAGAAAGCGGATAAGTCCATCTATAAGGTGAATGTGATCAATTCCAGGCAGATTGAACAAAGGGGTGCAACAAACCTGGGAGATGTGCTGAAAAATGAAACCGGGCTAAGGGTTTCTGATGCCGGAGTGCTGGGGACCACGATCAGCCTCCAGGGATTGTCGGGGGAAAATGTAAAGTTCCTGGTGGATGGAGTCCCGATTATCGGCAGAATGGATGGTATCCTCGATCTTAACCAGATCAATATGGCCAACGTGGACCATATTGAAGTGGTTGAAGGCCCGATGTCCGTTCAGTATGGCAGCAATGCAATGGCCGGGGTGATCAATATCATTATGAAAGAAAATAAAGCCTCCAACCTGGGTATCAATGCTGAAACATACTGGGAATCGTTTACCCTTAAAAAAGGAAGAAACACTGTTGAAATAACGGCCGGAAGAAACTTTTTCCAGGGATATTCGTTGGTTGATACTTCCAGGGTGCAGACTTTTAAACCGAGAAGACAATGGATGACCAACGCCGATTACATTTATAGTTTAAACTCACTGAAAATCAAAGTGTCAGGAAATTATTTCAACGAGCTCCAATGGCTGAAAGGCCCGATGGACCCCGTGACACTTAAAGCTTTCGATTCTTACCCTGCAACCACCCGGTATACCGGCAAGCTCGACCTGACAAAACGGTTCAATAAAAAAACCAACTTCAGCCTGTTGGGAGCATGGTCTTCTTATTCCTACATAAAAACAACCTATTACAAGGACCTGACGACCCTGCATGAAATTCGCACCACCAATCCGGATGCCAATGATACCACTAATATATACTCGTGGATGCTGAGATCTTCGGTTTCAAGGTATGATTCCACCTTGAAGCTTGGTTTTCAGACAGGTGTAGATCTTAATAGTGAAACCGGGACAGGTAAAAAGATCCTGGATAAACGCAAGGAGATTGGTGAGTACGCTGCATTTGTCAGTCTGAAATATGACCCTTTCCCAAATTTCTCAGTTCAGCCGGCCATCAGGGGCATCAGGAATACCAGGTATAATGCGCCCCTGGTCTATAGCCTCTGCCTGAAATGGTCACCAATGAAAGACCTGACGGTTCGGCCTACCTATTCCAAAGGGTTTAAATCGCCCTCACTGAAACAACTATATCTTGATTTCGTTGATATCAACCACAATGTTCACGGTAATCCCGACCTGGAAGCTGAATATTCGGACCACTACGATATAAACCTGAACTATACCCATGAAATGGGGAAATACACCCTTTGTTATGAACTGGGTGTTTTCCGGAATAATGTGGATAATGCCATTGAATTGGCCAGGGCTGGTAACGGCCTGGAGTATAACTATTTTAACATCGGGATGATCAGCACTCAGGGTTTTCAGTTTTCGACTGCCTTTAATGCTTACCCCGGTCTGAATATCAAGCTGGGTATGTCGGAAACAGGTATACGGTATAAACTGAAAAACGGGACAGCCAGCCTGGGTAAATTCTCCTACTCCCCTGACGTGAGCGGGGAGATCAATTACAAATATACCAAACACGATATCTCCCTGTCTTTGTATTATAAATATACGGGCAGTACACCTGAATTCAGGTTTGATGATAACGCCATTTCATCAGGGATGATGGCTGAATATAATACAATGGATATAACGGCAAGCAAAGGCTTTCTCGGGAACAGGCTCAAACTAACGGCAGGTTTGAAAAACTTGTTTGATAACACCACGATAGCCTTTACGGGCGATAGTGGCGGAGCACACGGAAGTGGCAGCAACGGGACATCCGATATCGGCTGGGGAAGAACCTTTTTTATCCGTCTGGCTTATACCTTTAATAAATATAACTGATGAACCGTACAGGATTATTTTTGATCATGCTGATAACCACCCTTCTGACTTCCTGTTTTAAAGAAGACGACAAGGTTCCGCCCCGTCAGCCGGGAGATGTAATGACCGACACCATCGGAATGGACCAGACCTATAAAAACCAGGTTTATTTCGACCTGGGTACCGGGACTTCCGTACAATCCAACCTGAAAACTTCGAGCGACCTGGGTTTCGACTGTTCTCCTGACGGATGGCGTATAATACTGAATACCAGCGATTTTGCTACCGTGGCTGACCTGGGGGTGCTTCCCTTCGGACAGGCCCAGGATACAGCCCATGCCATATGGAAATTTGATAAATCCGACGGAAATCCGGATTCACTGGGCATTGGCCGCTGGTTTACCGTGAATAACGGGGACACATTATCAAACCACCATGTTTATGTCGTTAACCGGGGGATGGACGAAAACGGAGATAACCTGGGTCTGATGCAGGTGATCTTTGACAGCCTGAGCCAGGGAACATATTATTTCAGGTTTACCAATATGTCAGGAGGCGCTGTAAACAAATTCTCTGTAAAAAAGGACCCTTCAGTCAATTTCCTGTTTTTCACCTTCAAATTCGGTGGAGCCCTCAAACCCCTGGAACCGCCAAAAACAGATTATGACCTGCTGTTTACCCAATATACCACCCTGCTCTATACCGACATCGGCGAAGCTTATCCCTACCTGGTCACCGGTGTGCTGATCAATCCCAATAAGGTGAAGGTATGCCCCGATTCACTCCATTCCTTTGAAACCGTTACCCTCGACAATGTAATTGACCTCCATTATTCGTCAAACCTCGATGCCATCGGCTACGACTGGAAAAGTTATGATTTCAACGCTGGCAGCTATACCGTTAACAGCAAATTGCTCTATATCATCCGCGATACAGAGGGGTATTACTTTAAACTCCGCTTCATCAGCTTCTATAACGAGTCGGGCCAGAAAGGCTATCCGGTGATCGAGTTCCAGCGGTTGTAAATCTGCTTCACCTGAACAGTACGCCGAAGATTTTTCAACAAACTGTTGACAAAAGCAACTTTTTTATCTATCTTGGGTCATTCTATTGTTGTCAACTTACCATTCAGGCATATTGACCCTGTGAAGCGCCGGTAGTAATAATTTTGCTAAAACTGAACCTATGAAAAGAGTTCTTCTTTCTATCTTTTTATCCGGGATTTTTTCCCTCAGCCTGATGGCTTTACCATTTTCAGGCCAACATTATACTGTTACCGGTCAGTCAGGATCCGACCCGGATACTTTGTCCTGTGTGAATTTCTTCTCTTATACCAACATCAACCTGGTCTATACTTTTTCCAGTTTTGTTGCAGGTGGGACTCCCCCTTATATTTATACCTGGACTTTCGGTGATGGTGGTACCTCCGGTCTGCCAAATCCTGTTCATACCTATGCGGGCCCGGGAAGCTACATGGTCACCCTAACCACGGTCGCCTCAAACGGTTGTACTTACACCTCCACCGATGTCGTGACGGTGGGTGGCACTCCCTGTACTGCCAATTTTATGACTGTTCCGGATTCGTCTAATCAAACTATGATTTATTTTATTGATCAATCCACAGGAATACCGGTTACCTGGGCCTGGACTTTCGGAGACGGGGGCACTGCCAATATTCCATATCCCGTACATACCTATGCCCAAGCCGGTACTTACTGGGTATGCCTGACAATTACAACGGCTTCCGGATGCTTTGATACCTATTGCGACTCAGTTCTGGTCGGCGGTATTTCAAATCCCATGACCAATTCTTTCACCTGGGCTGCCCAGCAGTTAACTGTAACCTTTACCGGTACAGTTACCGGAGGAACCCCACCTTACGTGTACGCATGGGATTTTGGCGACGGAAATGTGGCCGGTGTCCAAAACCCTGTCCATACTTATACCATCCAGGGAAGTTATACTGTAATCTTCACCGTGCTGGATTATACCTCCAATTACTCCTATGCACAGCATACTGTTACAGTTGTATCGACAGGTATTCCCGAACCGGCCGTTCAACCCACCCTGAATACCTTTACGCTGTATCCCAACCCCGCCAGTGACAAAGTGACCATTGAATACTCCCTTAAAAAAGGTGTAAATGCCACGGCCATCATTTCTGACTTGCCCGGCAACCAACTTTTCAAAGTTGACCTTAATGGAGAAATTTCAAAAAATAAATTGGATATCAATACTTCTTCCTTAAAACCAGGTACTTATATCGTCACTTTATGGTTAAGTGATGGTAAAAAATTGATGAAAAAGCTGACTCTTTTAAAATAAATTTTAAAAAGTGTTAACAAATATTTAACAACGCAAATATTGTATTTTTTAAATCGTGGCTTTATCTTTGTTTGGAATAATTCTAAATAAAACCCTGTCCTGATATGGAAACGCTTAAAAAAAACATTCACTGGATCATTTATATCAGCCTGATCACAGCATTGATGCTGTTTTTTTACCTGTTCCCCGGAGCTTAAAATATTGATTCCCCCCAACCTTCGGGCGTGATAACCGACAACTTTCTGAATCCAAGCGTGGACAGGGTGTTTATTGCTTCGCTGAACATCATGGTCAGTTCCCCGGGTGCATGCGCATCTGAACTTAGAATAACCGGAATGTTCATTTTTAATATCTCCTTCAGAATAAATTCCCCCGGGAAAAAGGCTTCACATCTCTTTTTGTAAAGCCCCCGGGTGTTCACTTCCACGATCGCCCCTTTCTGCCTGATCTCTTCAAGGGTTTCCAACACCAGTGTAACATACCATGGATCATCTTCCGTGAAAAAGCGGTTTTTGTTGTGCATCTTGATCTTGTCGAGGTGAGCCACAATATCGGGGGATTCCTCCCTGATCATCCGCTGCAGCTGCCGGTAATAGGCAGTAACCGCCACTCTGGCATCCCCCTTGAAATAGTATTTCAATCCATCATCATAGATCTGGGAATATTTCCCGTCGATGAACCAGAGACCTTCCTCCTCTTCTCCCAAAACAAGATGAACGCCTCCGATCACATAATCCAGCTTATTCCTGCTTTTCATCTCCGCAAAACCTTGGGAAAAACCGGGAATGAAATCCATCTCAAGTCCCGCAAAAAGCTGGATTTCACCCTTATACTGTTTTTGCAGATCCGAAATATCGGCCAGGTATTGACTGATACTCCCTTCCTTCAGGGCAAAACTGTTCGGAAAAGGTAAAGAAGAATGCTCGGAAAAGCCCAGGTGGTCCAGTCCCTGATTGATTGCCTCCTTGGCATACTCCGCCAACGGGGCCTTCCCGTCCGAATAGGTGCTATGTGTATGATAGTTAGCCTTGATTGATCTCATAACCCTTCCTGTTCGCCGACCTTAACAATTTTATAAACTTTATCGCCCCTTCTTACCAGGCTTGATACTGCCACGGAACACAACTCCCCTTTTTCTGCCTTCTCCACACGCTCCAGATCGAGACGCAGATCAGTCACAGCACCTTCATAAGCCCCGGTAGTCGGACCAATGATCAGGATCTCATCATCAACTTTCAGTTCTCCGGTTTCAATCTTTACCTCAGCAACAGAGAGACGGGTGAAAAAATTGGTCACCTTCCCGATATGAACCTTTCGCCTGGTCGCCACCGAACCATACACCTCCGACCATTCACCCAGCTTTCTGCCCAGGTAATAACCATCCCAGAAACCCCGGTTGTAAACCGTTGCCAGCTGTTCTTCCCATTTTACAATCCGCTCAGGTGTGTATGTCCCTCCCGAAATTGATTCAACCGCTTCTTTGTAACAACGGGTTACTGTTTTTACATATTCCGGTGATCGTCCCCTGCCTTCAATCTTTAAAACTTTTATCCCCGCCATCAGGATCTTATCCAGAAAATGAATGGTTTTCAAGTCCCTGGGCGACATAATATACTCATTATCAATTTCCAGCTCAAGGTCGGTCTCATTGTCCTTAACAATATATCCTTTCCGGCAGGGCTGAAGACAGGCACCCCGGTTGGCCGAATACTGGTAATTATCGAGGCTAAGGTAACATTTCCCTGAAACAGCCATACAAAGGGCTCCATGCACAAAAACCTCTATCCTGATCAACTTACCTCCCGGTCCGGTGATCTTTTCTTCTTCAATAGCCTTACAGATGGCAGCGACCTGGGTAAGCGCCAGCTCCCTGGCCGTTATGATCACATCGGCAAACTGTGCATAGTATTTGACGGCTGCCAGGTTGGTGATATTGCACTGAGTTGACAGGTGAACCTCAACACCGGTCTCACGGCAGGCAGTGATAACAGCCATATCAGAAGCAATAACGGCTGAAATTCCTTCCTTTTTTGCTTTCCCGATCACCTGCTTTACTTCCACCAGCTCACTGTCGTAGATTACCGTATTCAGCGTCAGATAGGTCTTTACACCGGCCTCTCTGCAAATGGAACTTATCCTGGCCAGGTCATCCGGCGAAAAGTTGGCAGACGAACGCGACCGCATGTTCAACTTCCCCACACCAAAATACACTGATCCTGCTCCGCCTTGTATGGCTGCCATCAAAGATTCATACGACCCTACCGGCGACATGATCTCTATGTCTTTACTACTGATCATATCGCAAAGGTACTGAAAATGCCTCAATCACCTCAATCACCTCAATCACCTCAATCACTTCAATCACCTCAATCACTTCAATCACCTCAATCACCTCAATCACTTCAATCACTTCAATCACTTCAATTCAATCACTTTCTTTCGTATCTTAGTCTCCCGAATTACCTCTTTCCCATTTACCATGAATAAAAGGTATCTTCTTCACTGTCTTATTATTATCCTGCTTTTACAAACCAGACCGATAAATGCCCAGGTAGATACCGCCAGCGAAAAACTCAAGTTCGATCTTGGTTTTACCCGAAACAAAAACATCAATCTATGGCCGGTTTTTAAAAGGGTGAATACCGATTCATACAAAGAAACCCAGGTGCTCTTCCCTTTGTTTATGAAGAAAAATGACTTACAGGCTAAATCATCCTATTCGCATCTTTTACCCGTTTTCTTTAAAAGCAGTAACCCTTCAGGTTCCGATTTCAGGTTATTTTCCCTTTACTACCCTTCGCTTTACAGAAATCACACCGAAAACAGGGGTGTTCATTCCATCCGCTTACTGGAGATCGCCCCCCGTTTCAGCCTGATGGATATCCGTAAAAGCGATGACGGCCTGTACCTCGACCAGAACCTGCTGTTCTTCATGTGGTTCAGGAATGATAAACGATTGCAGAAATCCCATTTCGTCGAGTTTCCCCTCTCATGGTATTACAGGAACAGGGAAAACAGTTCATATACCTTCTTTCCGCTGTTCTACAGGGAGAATAAAGACCAGAACATCCATATGGCCGTTACCCCGCTATACTGGCATACCAGCACCGGTAAATTTTTCAGTAATACCCTGTTCCCGTTCTGGTGGCAGAAAAAGTACACCGACCCGCTGATCAACGAACAATATAATATCATCTTCCCCTTTTCCTGGTATTACAAATCACAACAAACCAGCTATTATACGCTTTTCCCTTTGTTTTCCTATGGCCGGAGCCTGCAATCATCTTATTACGCCCTCACACCCCTCTTCTGGCACTTTAAGGATGAAAAAACCATTACAAATACCCTGTTCCCGCTCTGGTGGCAGAAAAAATCAACAAACCCGGATATTAACGAACGATCCGCCGTAATTTTTCCCTTTTCATGGTACTTTAAAACGAATGGCAGTAAAAGCTACACGCTGTTTCCTTTCTTTTCATTTGGAAACTACAGCAGATCAAGCTATTATGCTATTACCCCTCTCTTTTGGCACACAGAAAATGAAAAAAGGCTGGGAAATACCCTGTTCCCAATTTGGTGGAGCCGGAAAAGCACCGATCCGGATCACGGGAATCATACGGAGATCGTCTTTCCTTTGTGGTGGTCGGTCACTTCTAAATTAAATCACACCAGTGTACTATTTCCTTTATACTGGGATTTCAAAACGCCGCTTGAACATACCACCACCTGCCTGCCCTTCTTTTCTTATGGCGGCTCCAACAGCGGGAAACAACGATATTTTGCCATAACCCCCCTCTACTGGCAGAACAGGAATGAAAGGGGTTACAGCAGGACATTGCTGCCTGTCCTCAGGAACAGTGTACACTATGTTCACGGGGATACCCTGACAACGAACGTGGTTTTTCCGCTCTGGTGGGATTACTCCGGGAACAACTTTCACAATCAGCTCCTTTTCCCTGTCTATGGCAGCTTCAAAGGTACAGGATACCAGTCTTTTACCTTAATGCCTTTTTATTCTGTCGGAAGATCTAAAGACGGGAGTAAAAGCCACCTGGCCATCAGCCCCCTGTTCTGGCATTTTGAAAAAACAAACTCCCGGTCCGATCTTCTTTTCCCGCTTTGGTATCATAATGTCAGCTATTCTTCTCAGGATACTGTTCGTCTTCATACTGTAGCCTTACTGTGGTGGTCAATAAAAGATCAGCGTTCTGCTTTCCAGACCCTCTTTCCCGTATACTGGCATGTACGAAGCCCGCATGAGTCTACACGTCTGTTATTTCCGCTCTTCTGTTTTAACCGGGCTGATGACGGCAGGTCCAGGTTCACCGAATTTACTCCGTTGTTTTGGCACAGGCATACAGATATGCTGTCATACACCACCATATTCCCGGTCTGGTTTTATAAAAGAGAGTTCATCGGTGGCAGGAGCGTACGTTCGGCTACTCTCTTCCCGGTTTGGTGGTCACGCTCAGATGGTTCTTCCTCCAGAAGAATATTATTTCCCTTTTTATGGAATTACAAGACGCAATGGTACCGGTCATTTACGTTCTTCCCGTTATTTTCAACCGGAAGGTCCCCTGATAACCAGGACAGGCACCTTGTTATTACACCCCTTTTCTGGAAGTTCAATACACCCGGGTCTTCATTCCTGTCGGTCCTGCCCCTCTTTTACCATCAGAAAACCCCGGACTATACCTCGGTTACGCTGTTCCCTTTGTTATACTCCGGTCATTCTCCTGACTACAGAAACAAAATGCTGGCTGTAACCCCTTTATTCTGGTATCAGCGTAACGACAGCATGATCTCTTCCACCCTGTTCCCTGTTTGGAAACAAAGCAGGATAAAATCAGGCAGTACCGAAAGCCGTAACAGTTATCTGATCCCCTTCTGGTGGTCATCTACTGTCGGCGATGAGAAGACCAGGGTGCTTTTCCCGCTGGTATGGAGCTTTTCCGACAAGAATTACCATTCGTTTACCCTTTTCCCTTTGTTTTCAAGCGGAAGATCAACGGATAACAGCAACAGCCACCTTGCGCTGACACCCCTGATATGGAGGTTTACCAGACCGTGTGCGGTGAAATTTACAGTGTTCCCTTTATTCTGGTACAAGAAAAGCAACGGACTGAACTATCACAGCCTCCAGCCATTGTATTATTACAGCTGGACCGCGTCAACCAGGAATTTCCGGCTGTTATGGCTGTTGTATACTTATCAGAAAGAAAGCGGCAAAATGGTGTCCAATAATTTCCTCTGGAAAACAATTTACTGGAACAACTATGCCGGCGGCGGTCACGAATTCAGGCTGTTATATCTGTTGGTTGCTGATGTCAATAAAACAGGGTTGACAGAAAAGAGCATTTTCCCCTTTTATTACTATTCCAAAACTGCTAACGGCGACGAAAACCGTTCCTGGTTCTTCTATTTCTATAACCGGTCAAAACACTATATTCCCGAAGCAAAGGACTATTACCTGGAAGAACGTATCTTCTGGTTCCTGCGGCTCCGGTCAAACTATACCCAACTCAAACAGCAAGGCAAAGCCCAATATCTCAGAAGACATACTCCATAACCTCCATAACCTCCATAACCTCCATAACCTCCATAACCTTTTCCCTTCCCCCTTGTTTATTTCCATGGAACAACCCCCAGGAACCATGGAAGATTCCCTTTTCTTCAGTCAGTTATACACCCGCCAGATGGGATGCAGTACAGAAGTTCCCAATAAAACCAAGGCAGAACAATTCATCGATGGGCTACGCGCCTTCCTGTTCCCGGAACAGGGCGGTCATCCGGCCTCCGAGGCAGGACTGGCCCTGGTTTTTGACCGTTTGAAGCTCGATTTCAGAATACTTCTACAACCCCTGACTGGTCAATTAAATAAAGGAATTATAGAGATAACGGCGTTATTCTTTCAGGAAATTCCCGATATCTACCGGAAACTTATTAAAGATGCTGAAGCCATTATCCGCTTCGACCCGGCGGCCACCTGTCTGGAAGAAGTTATTATTGCTTATCCTGGCTTCAGAGCCATCGTTCACTACAGGGTCGCCCATTGTCTCCATCAGCTGGGCATCCCCCTTCTTCCCCGAATCATTACAGAATATGCCCATAGCCTCACCGGTATTGATATTCACCCGGGAGCCGTTATCGGGGAGCGTTTTTTCATCGACCACGGTACCGGTGTCGTGATCGGGGAAACCACCGTCATCGGTGAAGATGTAAAGATCTACCAGGGCGTGACCCTGGGAGCCCTGAGCGTCGAAAAAAGCAATGCTAATACCAAACGCCATCCGACACTGGAAGACCGGGTCACGCTCTATGCAGGCAGCACTATACTGGGAGGAGAAACAGTCATCGGTCACGATACGGTGATCGGTGGAAACGTCTGGCTGACAGAAAGCGTTCCGGCCTTTTCCCTGGTCTATCATAAAAGCGAAAAAAAAATACGTAATCATCCCTCTTTTGATGAACCGATCAACTTTACCATTTAGAATCAAACAAAATGAAAGCATCAAATATTCTTGAAACCATTGGAAACACACCCCATTTAAGGCTGAACAGGCTGTTTGATCCCGGGTATGAAGTGTGGGTAAAACTCGAACGGGCAAACCCCGGTGGATCCCTCAAAGACAGGATCGCCTTAAGTATGATAGAAGATGCCGAAAACAACGGATTGATCAACCCTGGGTCTGTCCTCATCGAACCCACCAGCGGAAATACCGGGATCGGACTGGCCATGGTGGCTGCCGTTAAAGGATACCGCCTTATCCTGGTCATGCCGGAATCCATGTCCATAGAACGCCGTCGCCTGATGACCGCCTACGGGGCCGAACTCGTGCTCACCCCCAGGGAAAAGGGTATGAAAGGAGCCATTGAAAAAGCCGGTGAATTACTGACCGAAATACCCGGCTCCTGGATGCCGCAACAGTTTGAAAATCCCTCCAATATTGATATCCACAGGAAAACCACCGCCAGGGAGATCCTCGACGATTTCCCCGAAGGTTTCGATTACCTGATTTCCGGTGTCGGAACAGGAGGACATATAACAGCCTGTGCAGAAGAACTGAAAAAGAAATTTCCCGGTCTCAGGGCTTATGCCGTCGAACCTGCCCTTTCACCCGTCATCAGCGGAGGAAGTCCCGGCCCTCATCCCCTCCATAATGGTGCTAACTTAATAATTATATTATCTTTGTGATAAACTTTAAATCAAAGATAATGAAACAGAACAGATCATTAGCAATAAGCAGTAAAATACAGGAATGTAAAATGGCTAACATAATAGGCTTATTGGAACATGAA
>JAPLDE010000238.1:0-18190 GCA_026391855.1 Bacteroidota bacterium
GTCGATTACATCAACCGTTTCCGAAGCGCTAAAGAACACAAGGAGGTATTAAAAGACCTGGAAGAAGGGCGGATTGATATCATCATCGGTACGCACCGCCTTCTCAGTGAGGATGTTAAATTTAAAAACCTGGGATTACTCGTCCTTGATGAAGAACAAAAGTTTGGTGTAGGTGCCAAAGAAAAGCTGAAAAAGATCCGGATAAATGTTGACACCCTTACCTTAACCGCTACTCCCATTCCACGCACCCTTCAGTTTTCGCTGATGGGAGCAAGGGACCTGTCCATCATCAACACTCCCCCGCCCAACCGGCAGTCGGTTCAGACCGAGATCAGGCCATTCGGCGAGGAGATCATCAGGGATGCCATCACCTATGAGATCTCCAGGGGCGGTCAGGTCTTTTTTGTGCATAACCGTATACAAAACATCCAGGAAGTTGCCGGGCTGATCCGGAAATACTGTCCTGATGCCGTGGTTTCTATTGCGCACGGGCAGATGGAAGGCCATCAGCTGGAAAAGATCATGATGGAATTTATTGAAGGGGCAAGCGATGTATTGGTTGCCACCACCATCATTGAGAGCGGGCTGGATATTCCCAATGCCAACACCATCTTTATCAATGAAGCCCATCATTACGGGCTCAGTGATCTTCACCAGCTTCGCGGGAGGGTTGGCCGGTCGAACCGAAAAGCTTTCTGTTATCTTCTTGCACCATCATTGGCAGCCCTGACCGATGAAGCCAGGAAGAGATTACAGGCCATTGAGGAATTCGCCGACCTGGGCGGAGGATTTAACATTGCCATGCGCGATCTGGACATACGGGGTGCAGGAAACATCCTGGGTGCGGAACAAAGCGGCTTTATCGGCGATATCGGATTTGAGATGTACCAGAAGATACTGGATGAGGCGATAATTGAACTAAAAGAGAGTGACTTCCCGGAACTGATCGACCAGCAGAAGGCCGAAACCTTCATAAAGGATTGTTCTATTGAAACTGACATGGAGATCCTGATCCCGGATGACTATGTACATCATATGACCGAAAGGTTAAATTTATATAAAGAGCTTGACAATATTGAGAATGAAGAGAGGCTGCAGGAGTTCCAGGAAAGGCTGATCGACAGGTTCGGACCTATCCCTTCAGCGACAGCCGGGCTTTTCAATGCACTGCGTCTTCGCTGGCTGGCCAGAAATATAGGGTTTGAAAGGCTGATCCTCAGGAACAACATGGTAACAGGATACTTTCTCCCAAATCCCGAATCCAGTTACTACCAGTCGGAGAGTTTCACCCGTGTTCTTCAGTATGTCCAGGCTAATCCCCCTACCTGTTCAATGAAAGAAGGGAAAGAGAAGTTATCGCTGGCCTTTAAGAATATCAGCAACTTACAGGAAGCATTGACGGTATTCAGGAAGATAGCCCAGGAGGAAGTTTTGTTTCTTTGAAAAACACTTCATTCTTCGAAAAAGGAGAACAAATAACTCAACTTGCAGCTTTTGTTTAGTTAAGGCACAAGAACCAGTTATTTCTTTTCCTTATACCTGTCACTTTGATTAAAAAATGTTATGTCAGCATAGCCTGCATAAATCCTGGCCGAATGTCGTATATCTTTGGGAATGAAGTATCTATCCCCTTTAACGTAAGTATTTTTTATTCCGTCAATAATCAAATCAATCTTTCCTTCAAGCACTATTCCCCATTGACTTTCATGGAAATGTTCGGGAAGGTCAGCATCCTCGAAAAACTCCATGAATATGATTTGATGGTTTAACCCTTGCGATAGAAATGCTTTAATTCCATGAACCGGAATATCAGCTTCGGGTAATTCAACTATAGGTTTTGGAAATATTTGTTCCATGTTTACTTAACTTGTTAATAATACTCAAGTACATTCATAGCAAATCTTGCAGATGCCATTGCCGGACCACCAATCATTTCAGTCCAACAGCTAAAACGTCAAAAGAATCTCCTTTAAATTGTCGAATTCTTGCATTTTCAGATTTTACTATCATAATGTTTACCAATTATAATACATCCGTCCAAATTGAATACTTTTAATGGTTTTAAACCGCCAGTATCCATGGCGGTAGTATTTTTTTTGCGTGACTGCCAACGTTCAGGCTTGTTACCTATTGGTTGTTTTTATTTTCATCCGGAACTGGATTTCGTTTCAATTCGTTCAGTTGGTTAATGCGAAATTTATTCACATAATGAGTCGAACATGCCTTTTCAATATTTTCCTCTCCTGATTTAGAAAACTGTAATCTCATTTTTGGTCCTTTCCCATGTTTATTATATGCAGTCAAAGCAGGTTCTAACTTCATTTTTCCTGATATTTGTCTGAGAATTCGGTTTATAGTTGTCAGTTTTCCCAGGTTTACGTGACATTTTTTTTCAAGGTTTTCAATTTTACCCTTTCTCCAATTTTCATAATCTATTTGTAATAAATATCCCAATTTAATCAGTACATCTGTCGAGCTAATAAATCCTTGTTTATCAATCAACTCACGAACAATGCTATTTATTTTCTTCTCTAATTCAGAATTATTCATAGATCCAAACGAGGTTTCCTTTTACTCTTTCCAGCCTTATCAATATAACCAATTGCGTTTTTGATTTTGGTATACAGCCCATTAACGAGGGTTTTATCAGCATTGCTTTCATTCAATATATTGTCAACCACCACATCTAAACATTCCAAATCCCATAAGTAAAAGCCAACTTTTCTTTTTCCTGTCAGACGATCTATTCTTCGATCTAATCCAAAAGATTCAGCCATTAGGTGAGTATTTTCCTGAAGCAATGCTAATTCTGCTTCTTCAAACTTTAAAAATACCTTAATATTTTTAGAACCTGGTTTCATTTCTGATTGAAATTTTAATCGATTTTTCCCATTTTTCTATATCCTGGCATTAAGCCGTTTTAATCCACTTGCCTGTAATATTTAGAATTTTATCTGTAAACGGTTTAAAAAAATCCCGAAGCATTCGCTTTTTAAAGATAAAATCACGTTGACATTAGCCACCTGATAATCAGCTAACAAATATAAGGGGATTTTAATATTGATTGAATAGTGATGGATGATTTTTTTACCCGATTTTGCTAAAAATCAATGGATTACATGTCGTAACCCTGTGTGTGTTATGTTTATTTATTATTCCGGTCATTCATCAGGGCATAGCTGTTCCATTAGGCAGCAGCCTTGCAAACGATCTATTTCAAAGAACTGATGAAGAAAGAGTGATCAGCAGGGAGAATGTAAAAGGTTATGGTCGTTATGGTTGTTATGGTTGTTATGGAGACAACTATCAGCCGGGAGGCTGTAATTCCGTGTTTTTAAGACAGCAGTGTGGAGGATTCAGTAGCCGGTATGTTTGACCGTTATGCCATTTTGCTCCGGGTCAGAAGGAACTGTAAATATTAAATTTTCTATAATGAGTTAAGGTTCACTATTGCAGGGAAAATAAAATTTTTCAAAAATAAGCTTACAAAGTGAACCTTCATGCTGGTAGTTTGAATATTGATAACACCGGAATGAACGTTGGTTTTATCTGATTGAAAATTGCAGATGGCGAATTCAATATTCAGGTTCCAGAATGGATATTGAAGATGCAGGAGTGAATATTGCGGGTGACAATATCAATATTGCAGGTGGCAGAATGAATATTGCGGATGTATTAAAGAAAAGTGCCCGTAACGCTTATATGGGCAGACGTATGTACGGGCACATGTTCTAACGGTTTACGCTGTATCTCAGGTCAAGGACTCCACCCTAGGATGACAGTAACATTATCAGCTTTCTCAGGATTTTCCATAGCCTGCCCGGGATTTAGTCCCTTTCCGGAAAAGTGCTATTTCAAAAAGCAGGTTGGTTCTTTCATGTTATGAATGAAATATACACAATCAAGCAATATATTCAATACGCTGTTCCTCTGCTTACTTAAAAGAGTAATCCGGTACGTGGAAATCTTGTCCGGTCCGAAGGAGACAAGTAAAATATATTTTATCGCAAACATGCACAGGGTTATTGTTTATAACAAAACTAATGTGTTTATAGTGAGCATTTTGGTTCCGTACCTAAAGGCACGGGAAAATATCATCGGGTCCTGGTTGCTACAGGGGTTTTGTGCCTAAAGGCACAAGGGATGTTTTATCGAGGTCTGAGATCTTCGGAATTATGAGATACATATCAAAGGAGCTTTTCGGGTTGAGTTTATCTGTCGTTTCAGCCGGCATATTCTTCCCCGGGCATTTGAAAGGATATAACACTACGGATTCTATTTTTAAGCTAAAAAAATCAGCATTCCGGGAGTTACCGTGCAGCTTTGATATTACTCCTTCAGTAAAAATAAAGAAGGACTGGAAAACCACCTGCCATAAACATCCTGAATTCCTTGTTCCACAACATCATTTCAAAGAACGTTCATGTTTATCACAATCAATCCTACATTCCATTTTCTTTTATTCCTCATTGTGTAAACGGCATTGTGGGGCGGGTTTCCATGCAATCCCGATTTCATCGGGACCGGGTCTCGTTCCCCGACCGCGTGAAGCCCTATTTATAATCGCCTGGCCATTTTTATTGGTCGATTATATCGTTATAATCTATTTTGATATTCATCTTCAACACAACAAGTTCTCTTACAATTTTAGCTATCGACATGGCTTTTTCAACTTTCTCAACGGACAGGTATATGATTTCATTTGGATACCTGATCTCTACTGCATATCCTTGTAATTCTGAAACCATATCATAATATTCCTCGAAATCGGAATCATTCTGGGTTATCAAATCGAGCAAGTAAACCAAATCATGCGAAAATCTAAATGTTGAGGATTGAAAAATCAAGTAGGCTTTTAAATACTTCTCAACTGCTTGCTGGCAATGAAAAGTAATTGTATCAAGGTAGTCAGGAATATGCAAATATGTAATTTTTGCAGTCCCCAAATCATGGTCACCCTTGATAACCCATTGTTTAATTTCATTAACCTGCTCGTTCATATAAAGTTTTTCCAGTAGTTAATATTTCATATACGAAGCTGAACTTATTATTCCTTGATTCATCTATTTCTTTTGGTGTAAAAACAATCAAATCAATTGGAATCATAGAGCCATATAGCATTTTTCTAACTTGCATGGTTCTTTGTGGTCTTGGCAAATCTGAATCTTTAATTACAAATAAATCCAAGTCGCTGTCCTCATTTGGATTACCGGTTGCATATGAGCCAAAAAGAATAATCTTATCAGGGTTATATCCAGATGCAATTTTATTAACTATTTCCGATATTTTTTCCTTTCCAATCATTTTACTTTTTTGCTAATATACAAATTCTTCAAGACCGTAAGTTGGTGTTCTTTTCCTGGCTTGCCGGTAACATTTAGGATTTTATCTGTAAACGATTATAAAAATAAGAAGCACACATTCACTCTTTAAAGATAAAATCACGTTGAGCTCAGCCGTCTGATAATCAGCTAACAAATATAAGGGGATTTTAATATTGATTGGAGAGTGATGAATGATTTTTTACCGGATTTTGATAAAAGAAGGACAGATTACCCTGGCAAATCTCAGCCCGTTCTATGAAAAGTATTTTACCCAGCATGAGTAAGGCCTCCTTCTAAATGGGTGTAATCCCGATCCAATCGGGACCGGGCTACCGCTGTACCAAGACCTACTTGTTGGCCCCGGTAATTATATGTCCTTCAAGTTTTTCAGTATTATTTTTAAAGATAATTCAAATTGTGAGATCTCATCTTCTGTGAATCCTTTATAAAACAAATCAATCATTTCAGATGATACATTTTGATAATCAGCTCTTAATGAGCTACTCTTATGAGTCAAGCAGACAATAATTATTCGTTTATCTACATCTGATTGTTTTCGAAGTATATGACCTGACTTTTCAAGTCTCTCCAACATTGTAGTGAGTGTCGACTTACTAAGAGAAGTCTCTATTACCAAATCATTGATCGGTATCTGGTCTTTTTTCCACAGAGCGAAAATTATTCTACCCTGGGCATGATTAATATCAATTTGAGAATCCCTGAGCTTCTTCGAAAAAATCCTTCCGGACAGCTGATGGATCTGAGAAATTAAATATCCACCTTCACGCTTTTGGCTCATAATGTTAAATCCTCCTGTTTAAACTGAAAATAGCTTTTTACATAGTTAGGTTTCAGTTTAAGAATCGCATAATCGTCTGAATCCTTACCATCAGGATAATACATTTTCCATTCATCCAGCCAAATAGCATGTTTGACAGCTTTATCCTTTACAATTTCAATTTCTCCCTGACACATAAATCCATGCCACGATTTTGAATCACAATAATACACCGATACATTGGGATTGTTAACAATCTGTTTAATCTTAGCAGACGAAGTATTTGTAGTGAAGAATAATGTCAAATCATTATCATACTGTGACATAAAATCAACGAGCTTTGGATATTGTACACTGTTTTTAAGATTCAACATTGCTCTTGTTGACGGAAAACCATTAGAATCAATGGTAGTCAAATAAGCTGCATCAGCTCTTTTTATCAATTCTAATCCTTTTTTAATAAACGCTTTGTCCATAATTTCAAATTTTATCATTAGTACTATATCGGACAAATATAATACTATATCGTACTAATTCAAAATCTGTGCAGATTTTTTTTCATTAATGGGGCTAACATTTTTTAGTTTTCAAAAACGCAGCTTTTGCTAAACAACTTTTAAAAAAAATTTGATTAAAAATTGGAGTATCTTTATGAGATGATTATACATCAACTCAGATATTTGCTGATTTGGTTAAGAGTCAGACCAGCCTGATACACGGACAAGGAGGAGGTATGGACCGGGGTTGGATGAAATTTGATGTTACAGGAATTCCGGTTGGTTCTACAATTAACAACGTGGTCATCAAGTATTGGGTAAGTTCCGAAAATGCTCCGTATTACCAGATCAGGAGACTGGAGTTCGACCCGGTGGTTGCATCAGGAACTACACTGTGGAACGGATGCGCCAACGGGCCCTTGTATCTCTATATAACGAATTATTATCAGAACTGGAATACCAGGTCACTGGGAGGGACCATTAATACGGACCTTCAGAATGCCCTGGCGTCGGGATGGTTTGCCCTTGCCATGTATGAAAATGAAACCAATTCTGCTTACTGGTTCTATATGGATGGATGGAACCAAACTCATGTACCCTACCTGGAGGTTTCCTATTCCACGAATTATATGTTTGATATTGGTGTAGACTCTATTACCAGCCCTCATAACCTGAGTTGTGAGGCGATCTATCCTGTCAATATCAGGCTGATCAATACCGGAACATCCACGCTGACATCAGCCACCATCAACTGGTGGGTCAACAACATTTCCCAGGCGACAGTTAACTGGACCGGATCGATGGTATCGGGAGCTAATACATCAGTAACACTGGGCAATTATTCCTTCTCTCCGGGAAATTCAGTGATCACAGCCGAAGCCAGTTCACCAAATGGTCAATATGACCAATTTACCAACAATAACAGCCGGACAAATATCGTTCAGATCATTCCCAAGCCAAACATATACCTGGAACCGGTTGATCAAAACATTTCCCCGGGATCTAATGCCACTTTCAGTGTCATATCTGCAGGGGGTAATATTACTTACCAGTGGCAGGTAAGTACCGACAACGCGCAGACTTTCAATGACCTGTACGCTGTACCTCCATACTCAAATGTCACTTCGAATATTCTCCATATAACGGCCTGTACTCAGGATATGAACGGGTATAAGTACCGATGTGTTGTTACCGGGATATGTCCGCCACAGGCAGTCAGCGATACGGTCATGCTGAATATCGGTCCACCAGTCAGGGCATTAGCGGGGACCGGTTTTACCTGTCCGGGAGGTTCTGCTCAAATACCGATCACAGTGCAGAATCTCACCCTGGGCACCGGATTAAAACTTACATTGACCTACAATCAACTGATAGCTAATTATCTATCTTACAGTGGATTAAATCCATTATTGGCAGGATCCTTCACTGTCATCAATACGCCAGGCCAGGTAGTGATCCAATGGGCAGGAACAACCCCTGTCACTTTTTCAAATGAAATAATCTGTCTGCTATCTTTCTCATTGACTAACAGTTGTCCGTTGGTTTTCGATACCATTTTAAGTAACCACTGTCAGTTCATTGGTTTTGGTGGTGTTGCTTTTCTGGCCCATTACTCAGATGGGGCTTTAGTTAACGGTATACCGTCAATTATCCAGCAACCGGATAATTTGCTTGCGGTTCAGAATGTCCCGGCCAGTTTCCGGGTGACAGCCGGCGGTCTGCTTACCTATCAATGGCAGATCAGTACGACCAACGGATCTTCCTGGGTGAATCTCACCTCAAATACCGTATACCAGGGAGTGAACGACGATACCCTGCGCATTTTGAGCCCTACCCTTTCGATGACAGGTTATCGTTACAGATGTGCTTTAACCGGATGCGGATCGACTATTTACACCAATCAGAACACCCCTCCGGACCCCAACGGAGCCCTGCTCACCGTGATCAAACTGGTGAAAACCTGGGTGGATACTACATTCTCCTGTCCCTGTGCTACTCCCCACCCACAAATACTAATTCCTATCAAAGTAGCCAATTTTGATTCGATAAGTTCGGCTTCCTTATCATTATTGTATAAGTGCACAGCCTTACAATATATTGGTTATCAGAATGTTCACCCGAATCTGCCATCATTCACCGTGATAAATAATTCTTTCATACCCGAAGCTCCGGCTGCTTGTGTAAACGGCATGGTCCGGATTGCTTCTATCAATTTCACCGGGACCTTTAGTATCCCCGACAATGAAAACCTTGTGGTTCTCAAGTTCAACGTTCTTTGTGATACAACCCGGTTACAGTGGGAAACATGGACCGCCGGTGCCTGCCAGTACAGTACAGGACTGACTACTTTCGAGGCCCAGTTTAAAAACGGCTTTGTCTTGAACGGTGGCCCGGTCATTACTTCGCAGCCGGCCTCTCCGCCCCTGGTTTTTACCGGAGACACAACCACCATCTCCACAAGCGCAGTTACATACGGAGGCCCGGTTATCAGCTATCAATGGCAGGAAAGTACTAACGGAGGAACCACCTGGAATGACCTGTCAAACAGTTCAATTTATATCGGTGTTACAACAGGAACCCTCAGGATTGTCCCGACCCTGGTGAGCATGAACGGATACAAATACCGATGTAAGATCAGCGGTCTGTGTAGCCCTGTATATACCAATGTTGTTACAATATCAGTAGCCCTTCCACCTGTTTATATTAACATTCCCCAGGTGATGACCTGTTCAGGCGATACAATACTTGTTCCCGTCATAGTGACCAATTTCAAACAAGCATGTTCTTTTTCAATGGTATTAACTTTTGACAACAGCAAACTGACTTTTATCAGTGCCATTGACAAGAACCCCGGGTTGAACAACCTGTCAAATTTTTTAATCGTACCCGGGACAAACACTGTCACACTGTCCTGGAATACGACCATCCCGACTACACTGACCGGTGCAGCCACCCTAATAAAGCTCCGCTATGTTACCTCCCAGCTATTTGCAAACAGTCCGCTGACCTGGGTGAGTACACCTGCAGGAACCTGCCATATCAACAATTGTAATGCTCCTCCGGGCAATGTTATCTCCAGCTTGTTCAGTAACTCTGCTGTTTCAGTTAATCCCTTACCCCAATCCCATAATGTGATTACCAATACTCCGGCCGGGGGACATTTCTGTTCAGGAACAAACGGAGCCCCTGTGGGTATTGACATAACTCAATCCGGGGTCAATTACAGTCTTTACAGGGATGGTAATGCGGTTCCCGGTTATACAAACATCCCCGGAACTGGGTTTGGATATACTTTTGGCATGTTTACAACGCCCGGGCACTATTTGGTTCTGGCTGTCAATCCCGTCACAGGCTGCAGCAAATGGATGGATTCATTTGTCGATATCATTGCAGACCCCACGCTGTCACAGTTCACGGTTACCGGGGGAGGTTCCTATTGCGAAGGAGGTGTAGGGCAGGCTGTGGGCTTAAGCGGATCGCAGGTTAATATCGATTACACACTCTTCTTAGGCAACACTGCAGTCAGTACACTTCCCGGAACCGGGTCGGCCCTGAACTTCGGGACCCAGACGGCAGAGGGTATCTACTCCATCATAGCCAAATACTCCGGATTTGAGACCTGTCCGACCACGATGAACGGAAATGTGTCCGTAATATTAACTCCTTTTCCGGGAACCTGCGGACCCATCAACGGGACAACCCCTGTATGCCAGGGACCGGTCGTTGTCATATACACAGTGTTTCCTATTGTCAATACAACCGGATACATCTGGACCCTCCCGCCCGGTGCTACCGGAACCAGTACAACCAATACAATCCAGGTAACCTTCCCCTCACCGGCGGCAAATTCCGGAAACATTACCGTAAAAGCACATAACGTTTGCGGAGACGGAGCACCCTCTACCCTTCCCGTGGTGGTTAACCCGTTACCAGCAGCACCCGGACCCATTGCCGGCCCGGCCACTGTTTGCCAGGGTCAGCAAAATGTTGTGTACAGCATAGCGAATATACAGGATGCCCTCACCAATACCTGGACCCTGCCCAATAGCGGAATCGGGTGGTCAATGGTAAGTACAACAGGAAATACGGTAACCCTGAATGTCGGGACCAATGCCCAGACAGGAACTTTGTCGGTAAAAGGACACAACAACTGCGGTGACGGCCCGGTTGCTTCTCTGATCATCACTGTAAACCCTTTGCCTGCCGGTCCCGTCAGCATCACCGGGAACTCAATTCCCTGCCAGGGGAAGGTATACACCTATAGTACACCTTATCTCGCAAATGCAACCTCCTATAACTGGACCTTACCACCAGGAGCAACCGGCAGCAGTACAACTCAAAGTATTACAGTAACTTACTCTGTCACAGCCACAAGCGGGAATATCACGGTTAATGGTTCCAACGTCCTTTGCGGGGCAGGAGGTTCGTTTTCGCTTCCTGTGACCCTATCTCCTTTACCCATGCCGGCAGGAACCCTATCAGGTCCGGGTTCCGTTTGCAAAGGTACCCAAGGGGTAGTATATTCCCTGCCGGTAATAAACTTTGCAACCTCTTATACATGGACCTTACCACTCAATGTTACCGGCAATCTTGTTTCCTCCGCCCCCTCTAACACCCTGAATTTCACTCCTTCAGCAACTTCCGGCAATATTTCCGTCAAAGGGACCAATGGTTGCGGAGACGGGACTGCATTTACCTTACCGGTCACGGTAAACCCTTTACCTGTTGTTTCTTTAGCTGATTTCCCCCAGATCTGTGCAGAAAGCGGAGGTTACACTCTAGTGGGCGGCCAGCCGGCCGGAGGCACCTACTCCGGTCCCGGGGTCACAGCCGGGATCTTTTACCCCGTTATTACAGGAAGTGGTTCATGGAATATCGTGTATACTTATACTGATGCTAATTCCTGTACGAACTCAGCTACTAAAACCATAATGGTTGTGCAGTTTCCCGGGATCACCGGTTTGGTAACTTATAACAATACTCCACAGACTCCTTTGGGTCAGGTTCATGTTTTACTGAAGAATGCCAGCAATGTAACCATCGATTCCACGGTAACCCAGACAGGCAGCGGCAGCTATTCCTTCAAATGTCTGGCAAACGGCACTTACAACCTTACATCCCACACCTCCATTCCGTGGGCCGGATCCCAGTCTAATGCAATTGATGCCTTGCTGGTGGCAAGGGCCGCTGTAGGACTCATCACTTTATCATCCTTGCAGGTGAAAGCCGGGGACGTCAATAACAGCGGGTCCCTGAATGCGGTGGATGCGCTGCTGATCCTCAGGCGGTTTGTCGGGTTAACCAGTTCTTTCTCCATCGCCGACTGGCAATTCGAGACCATACCACCGGCTGTGATCAACTCAGGTAGTGTAATCCGGAATGTCAAAGCTATCTGTGCCGGCGATGTGGATGGTTCGTATGTTCCCCCGGGAGTCAAATAATACAGTACGGGGCTATGTTAAATTTCAGCTCTCATTCCATAAACCTGACATGAGAAAGTACTTACTCATCCCTGCGGTTATCAATACGATACTTATAATAGCTTTAACAGCTATATCGTATTCCTGCAAAAAGGACAATACTGATCCCAAGCCCATGTATCCTGTTCTGATTGATCTTGGAGAAGAACTGGGGAAAGACACTTTCCTGTATAACAATAATAATCAGCTAATTAAGATTGTTCATAAGCAGGCTGCCAGTCCATATGAAAATGACAGCATGGGTTTCTTTTACGCTCAGGACCGTATTGATTCTGTTTTCAGGTATGATTTACATTCACCTCGGGCATACAAGTATCTTTACAACGACCGGGGAAAAATCTATCGTGAATACATCTATAATTGGTCCGGTTCAGGCTATGTCGGTACCACTAACGAATACATTTACGTTAATAATTTACTGTATAAAGCCACCAGTGGAAATTACTGCATCTACTATTCTTTTTCACAGAATACAAGCGTTGATACCCTGTTTTCAGATTGTTCAACCCTGTATATGGTATTAACAAAACGTTATGATACAAAACATAACCCCTTTAATAAACTTCACCTACCTTTCACCTTTAACCGGTATGATTTCATATCGGGAAGAAATTTCTGGAAAAACAATGTATTGTTAGAATCCTGGGAGTCTCCTGTCAGTCCTCCGTTTGGAGATAGTCAACCCTGGACTATTGAATACAATGCGAATAATTATCCGGCCAGTATCAATGGTATGGCGATAACCTATAAGGAATAAGGGAAGTCAGTCGTAAACGAGAAATAACTGTAGGTTACGAAAAACTCTGACAGGGTCTTACCTTGTCGGGGTTAATCGACGAAGCATGTTACTTCGTTATTCCCGAGATTTTAAAGGCATCCAGTTCCCAGGAAGAGGCTGAACTGCTGGCAACGCCTGAGCAGCGGTAGTGGAATCCGATACGAACGGGTTGAGTATAGGCCGAAAGGTCGATATCGCCGCTGCTGGTCCAGGTAGCGCTGTTGGCTGCAGGTAATGTACAGTTTAATGCAGTCCAGGTGGCTGAAGTGGGATCGCCGCTTCCGCTGTAATTAGTGGAAATCATTGCTTCCATAGGCAGAGGGAGGCCGCTGTCGGTATACTTGGTCCACATCCTAAAACTAAGCACAGGGTTCAGAACCCCGGCAAGGTTGATGGCCGGAGAAATGTACCAGTCGTTTGAAGGCACATCTCCACCGTAACCATTCATTGTTTCAGCTGCATAAGTGGAGCTCCAGGTCCAGTCCTTATTGCTGGCTATCGAATATTTCACCCAGGTGGTGGGTTCGGAATCGAAATTCTCTTCAATAATGTTGGCATTGACGGGAGAAGCTGTATCCCAGTTAATAATATCGTTCAGATCCCTGATGTAGAACTGCCAGGTACCATTATAGACACTCAGAATTCCTCTTAATGAACCTTTACCCTTAGGTATCACGGCACCGGCAAAGCTGGCATAACCACTTGTCCTTAAAACCATTGTGGTTCCGTTATCATCAATAATTGTCCGGTTGGTAGCACTTGCAATACTGGAAGGATCTGCAAAGATCTTCCCAATCTCAACAAAATGCACAGAATCAAGCTTAACCAGGGTGCATAAATCACCCACAGCCGGCGAAGCAATATTGATCACTTTAGGTGCCGGGGGTGTTCCCGCAAGGCTGTCTCTGAAAACATAATTATCAATAAAAATATCGGGGATCTGACCAATGGCTCCCGTGTACTTGGCACCCAGTTGTACCAGTCCGCCGTACTGTCCAAGGAATAATCCCTTACATTTAATAAACACCCTTTGACCGACTTTGAACTCGGTATACAGGCTGGTGCGGTTGAGTTTGACCTCAATACCAGCTGTATTATCCTGGATCTCAAGCGTTTTATAAAAGTTGCCGGATTCGTCGTTGGCCACCACGATACCCTGAATTACGATATCGGTGGTTAACGAATCCAATCCGCCGGAGAACATGGCCTTTAATTCGGCGATGGTGGTATTGGAGGGAAAATCCACTTTGGGGATGATCACCGGAGGGGTATCAAAATCTTTATTCACACAACCCGGCAAAATAAACAGGCCCGACAGGATCAAAGAAGAAAACAACAGGAAAACTACTCTTTTCATATAATTATTTATTAAATTTTAATTGAATTTATTAAAACGAAACACGCTTAAAAACGTACTCCCAGGTTGATAAAAAAGGATCTTCCGTATCCGTAAAAATATTTGGGAGGGAATTTATCAATATTCTTCCCGGTATAGTCGAACCGGAGTTGTTCATACCCCCCGGTAATAAGATCCTGATTATCAAGTATATTATTAACACTTACATTCAGGTTGATGGTATAAGCCTTATACCGAAGAGATTTTCCGATGCTGGCATCGAGGGTGAAACCATGGTTGAGTTTTTGCTGTTCGGTAATGGTTTGGATGAGCGGATCTCCGGGACCGAGATTGGTGATGGCTGCGCTTGTCCGTCGCTGCGGGTTGAAATCGAGGTACATCTTCTCAAAATAATTGATATTCCCGTTAAAGTACCAGTATTTTGGAGCAGCATAACGGAAGCCGATAGAACCAGCATTCTGGGGTGTTCCGCTGACGTAAAAGTTCTTTTGATAGACGGTCTCCATGGTATCGGGTCTGGAGCCATTTTCTGTGGAGATCACCGCAGTTGGCCTGGAGGTGTAAATGAAATTGCCAAGAGCAGCGACAAAAGAGAAGCTCAGTGCGGTAGTAGCCTTCCATTCGACACCCACTTCCATTCCCTGGTGAATTTTGTCAATACCGGTGAGTGACATGTTGACATAGGTCAGGTAATCGTCATGGTAGTAGCTCATAATCTCCGACTGATCTTTAAAAATAGTCTGGTAAGCGGTCACCCTGGCATTAAAGCGGTCGCCCCGGTAGATATAGCTTATATCGCCGCTGATGTTTAGTTCGCTCTTCAGGTCATGGGCATAGGTATTCTTGATATACGGAGAGATAAAGGCATTGCGGGCAAGGGGTGCTTTGGACTGGAAAGCGGCATTGGTCTGGAAAAAGTGATGACCGGTAAGCTTGTAAGTAAATCCGCCTTTCACACCCGGGTTGATAAAGCTTTTCTTAGCAGATTCTCCGTAAGAGTTATCAGGAGCCCTGCCATTCTTCATTTTACCATCTCTCCAGAACTGGGTATAAGAAACATTGGCAGCAGCAAAGAAATCAAATCGGTTGTAGCTGAACTCCCACTGACCCCATACATTCCCGTTGTTCACCCGGATATTGTAATTATACCCATATTTATCTCCAACTTTAATAATTTTGTTGGGGTTATTCAGATCGTTCTGAAGGGTAACGGTATCCATTGAAAAATCGCGTTGTGAAAACTGGTCGATATCGACCCAGTATTTACCTCCAAGCAGGTCGCTCATCACTTTAAAATGCCTTCCGGTATATGCGCTCAGATCGAGTCCTCCGGTGAAGCTGATATGTTGGTTTATCTCCCTGTTTACCAGAAGATTATAATTAAATTCCGTATGATCCTGTCTTCTTTCTTCAACAACATAATTGGCTTGTTTTCCCTCAGTATTAGCCAGGTAGTTAGCCTGATAGAGGTTATTCCAGTTGATCTGGCTATGGCTTTGATCAGTCTGCCAGGCTGTGGTCATGGCTGCAATGACAGCCGGGTCGGTTTCATAACTGGGCAGATAGCGGTAATAGTCAGGGCGTGGATCCCTGGCGTTGTACCAGTTGAGTGCTGTGGTCCCGTTACGTCCGAAGGAAACGCCAATTGAATTGGTTACCTTGGTTTTTTCATCCGGTTTCCAGTAATGGTTGAGGATGATCATGGGTTCATGGGTTTTCCTGACCTTGGCATTTCTTTTCTCGCCATCCTGGTAACCCCAGTTGGGGTTATAGAAATGGTCACCGGTAAGATCATAGACTTCCTGGGTAGATCCTCCCTGCATACCGCGGATGGTGGGAGAAGCATAAACGGTAAGGGCGATGCTGTTCCGGTTGTTGATTTTCTTTTCTGCAGCTGCAAAATAGGCCCATGAATCATAGAAAGTGCCTGATACATATCCTTCTTCGGCCCAGCGGCGGGAAACGCTGAATGCAAACGACCAGTTGTTTTTCATAAGCCCTGTGGAAGCTGTGTACATCAGGCGGTGGTTATAGGCACGGTTGGCATAGGAATAGGAGAATTTCTGCTGTTTTCCGAAAAGGGAAGCACGTGTACTGATGTTGGTCGACCCCCCTATGTCACCATATCCATAAGCTGCCGGGGCCAGGCCGTTTACCACCTCCTTGTTTCTTGTGGCATCATTCAGTCCGCCCCACTCTGACCAGGTCGGTCTGCCGTTTTCGGGGTCGTTCACCTGTATCCCATTCATGTACACCGTTGAATATTCCGGGTCATACCCTCTTATTTTGAAATAAGCGGCCCCCAGTGTATATCCTGCTGTGGACACGAAAATATCGCTGGTTGAATGCAGGAGTCCGGAGATGTACTGGCCCTGGTTATCTGTCTCCATATCCAGTGATGCGCCTGAAATGTCAGAGATACCGGCTGATTCGCCGGAGCCTGAAGAAGGCTTCAGGTCAATTTTCACCGGTCCTGACAGGGGAAGCTTCAGGGTAATCTGTTTGACTTCATAACCGTCGAGGGAGACAGTCAGTGTAAAAGAGTTCTGGCCCGGACTTAAAATTTCGAAATTCCCGTCCGAACCGGATTGGGCCGTTTGACCGGCTGCCACAATCACTGCACCGGACAAAGGTTTGCCGGTCACTGCATCTGCAATACTGCCTTTTAACAATTGCTGCTGGCTGTATGCTGCTATCCCGGAAATGATCAGTAAGCAAAGGAGTGTAAATTTCCTCATCGTATTTTGTTATTTTCTAAAATCCGTCAAAAGTATCAATTTAAAGCTTTTGTTACCTTTGATGCCGACAAATATCTAATTCTTTTTTTATGAACAATTGCCTTTACAAAGTAAGCCTGGCCTTTTCCTTTTTTTTACTCATTAACTTTCAGCAAGTTACTGCTCAGGAAAAGCAATACCGCCTGGGGTGTATTGCTTTTTACAATCTTGAAAACCTGTTTGACACGGTAAATGATCCGAATATCAATGATGAGGAATTTCTCCCGACCGGGAAGTATGAGTGGACAGGCCCGAAGTATCTGCACAAGATAAAAAATATGGCCGAGGTGATCAGCCAGATCGGCGATGAGCTGGTGAAGGGCGGACCTGTCATCCTGGGTGTTTCCGAGATAGAGAACCGTAAGGTTCTGGAAGACCTGATCGCCACCCCGCCCCTGAACAAGTTCAGTTACGGCATTGTTCATTATGACTCACCAGACAAAAGAGGTGTAGATGTCGGATTGATCTATCAAACAGCACATTTCAGGGTAACAGCCAGTAAAGCAGTACCGTTAAGGGTGGCAGACAGGCCGGATTGGACAACACGTGACCAGTTGGTTGTCAGCGGTTTACTGGATAATGAACCCATCCATGTCATTGTCAACCACTGGCCATCCCGTAGCGGCGGAGAGCAGGAAACGGCTCCCCTCCGGCAGGCAGCTGCCTCCCTGTGCCGTATGATTGCCGATTCGCTGCTGAAACTCGACCCCAATGCCAGGATCATTATCATGGGTGACCTGAATGATAATCCTACGGATATCAGCCTTGTCAAAAACCTGAAGGCCAAAGAAAGCATTAATAATACCGGGCCCAACGACCTGTATAACCCTATGTACAAGATGTACAAGCAGGAAGGGCTGGGCAGCCTGGCTTACCGTGATTCATGGAGTCTTTTCGACCAGATCATCCTGTCGAAATCGCTGCTGGGCGATGACCGCTCGACTTTCAAACTATACAAGACAAAAGTTTTCAACCGTCCCTTTCTGACCCAGAAAGAAGGAGCTTTTACAGGGTATCCTTTCCGGACCTATGCCGGGGGAGTTTTTATGGGAGGGTATAGTGATCACTTTCCGGTGTACATTTTTCTTATTAAGGAGAAGAAATAAAAGGCAGAAGGCAGAAGGCAGAATGCAGAAGTAAAGTTAGAAGTGAGAAGGAGGGAGACTGTTTTTTTTCCTCTCCCAGGAGAGGGGCCCGGG
>JAPLDE010000238.1:18212-20109 GCA_026391855.1 Bacteroidota bacterium
GGGGCCCGGGATAGATGAGGCGTGATCAGTGGGAAAAAGGAAGTAAAGTCATTTATCAAATAGTCAGTCGTTTTGAAAAATATTATAACAATTTTCGATTGAAATCACAATGTATTATTTTTATTTGCGGTTTTGTTGTTTTTCAAGCAAAGTAATATCCGACGACTGGTAAATTGAAAAGCGATTCCTTGTTGCTTTTTCTTGCCACAGTGAAGGACCTATCAGTAACCTACTGTTTATCAGATAGAATCTTCAATCGCTGCTAATAATTGCTTTACTAATTTGGGATGAATATCTTTTCCCTGATGAAAAGGTAGTACAAAGAGTATGTTACTCTTTTTATAGATCCGGTGGCTCCCCCTTGTCCGGATCCAGATAAAGCCGGCTTTAATAAGTAGTTTTTCGGCTTCGGAGGAGGAAAAAATTGGTAGTTTAGACAAGCTGAATATCAATTGTAGTTGATAATATTTCTTTACTGAGCATCTGTTCCTTTTCTTCTTCAGACAGTACTGACAAATACAATTCCACGGCTTCCCTTATGTTAGAAGAAACGTCATCGAATGTTTCACCTTGTGAATGACAACCTGGTAAATCCGGGGCATATGCATAAAACCCGGCCTCATCGCGCTCAAATATTATGTTTACTTTATAACTCATAAGATGAAGGTTTCAACAAAGGTATTCAATCAAAAATTTCCGTTAACAATTTTTATCAACTAAAGTTGTAAAACGAGAAAACCCGCATTCCCGTCGCTTGTAAAAACACCTATCCCCAATCCGGATGTAAGGTGATTGACTGGCAGAATTATTTGGAGTGGATTAAGTAAATATCTCAAGACAAGATAGGTTGAAAAGCGGTTCCTTGTCGGTTTTTCTTTGCCGCATTGAAGGACCCACCAGGAACCTACCATAAACCTTAGGGCCTATGTTAGAAAAAATAATCACAAATAATCCGGAAATTAAACCAAAGATAACTGAATTAATAACTGAAAACCAGCAACTTATTAAAATTCTATCAAGCTGCATTATGACCGCCTGCAAAAACCAGTCAAAGAAACAACTTCTTCCTTCTGCCTTACTTTTGCCTTCTGCCATAAAAAAAAGCCACCTTGTTCAGATGGCTTTTTCATTTTGGCTAAAATTCTTTATCGCTTGACAAAAGTCTTCACAGACTCAAGGATGGTATTATTGTAAAGATTTACAAAGTACTGACCGGATTGAAGGCCGGAAATATCAATTTCCAGCTTATCCTGCTGATTCAGTGTTATTTCCTTAACTACTTGTCCGTTCAGACCAGTAATAACCACCCTGGTGATGGTTTTTGAACCCGTTAGGGTAAGTTGGGTAACAGCAGGGTTTGGATAGAGCGAAACGTCCTGTGAGGTGTTCATAACCGGGATTCCAGTTATGACGACCACATCAGAGGCAGCCCGGGGTTCCACGCGGAACTCGTTAAATGAATAGTAATCAGGGCCTGTAACATCATACATGGTTCCCTGGGTGGGAGTATAAGCATAGAGTAAGTTATGTACCTTGGCAGTATCGCCATTATTATCCTGAATTTTCCACATCCCGAAACTTATCGTGGCGTTTACACAGGTAACATGGCTTGCTGTAACCAGGACACCTTCATTTTCCTCGGCGTTTACACCCTCACAGTTAACCACGACGGGGACCGGCTGCACATTGCCGCTGCTGATGATACCGAAAGAGGTAACAGTTTTCAGTTCAGTAAGGTTATAGTATTCCGAAACAGTCCCTGTAACAAGAACGCTATCGCCAAGAGCAGGCTGGTGTGCATTGTCATACACGTACAGTCCATTCCAGGCACCGGTTCCCTGCTGGATAAAATACCCGGCTGCATGAACCCCTGTGACAATACCTCCCACCGACACAA
>JAPLDE010000238.1:20119-20458 GCA_026391855.1 Bacteroidota bacterium
TACTGAACATCATGAATGGTATGCAGGTTGGGCGGAGAAGCCACCATATTAAAAGTGACGGTTGCGGTGACATCCGGATTCAGGGGTGTATGTGTGTTATCAACCAGCTGAAGTATAACAGTATGTGCCCCTACAGCAAGACCTGTAATCGTGATAGGAGCCGTTGTATAGTACATGACCACTGAACCTCCGTCGACTGTGTAATGGATGTGCCCGTCAATGCCTGTACCCGGGTTCCCGATAATAAAATTCTGGACAGCAAAGTTGATGGTTGCGGAATTTCCGTATAAGGTAGCGTTATTGACCGGGGAAGTAATAGAAAGAGAGGGTGTGGATGGT
>JAPLDE010000174.1:0-12931 GCA_026391855.1 Bacteroidota bacterium
TGACAGGTATGGTGGCTGTGCCCGCGCAGGTCTGTATCTGGGGCAGGGTTACGGTTATGATATTCAATGGTAAAACATTAATGAGCAGACCGTCAGACCAATTGCCTGTTCCACAGCTGTTTACCCCCCTGACTTTCAGAATACCTGTGGTGGCATCGTTGCTGAAGCTGATCTGCAGGTTGTTTCCCTGAACAAAAAAAGTAACACCAGTGCCGGAATAGTTGAACTCATAAGTTGCGGCATCAGCAATAAATGAAGCGGAATAATATACATTCTGATCACCCTGGGTAACCGCCAAAGGACCTGCAATTAGACCTCCACCAGCAGGTAAAGGGTTAACGGTGATTGTATTTGTGGCAGAGTTTGAGCAACCGTTTACATCGGTAAAGGAATAGGTAAGTGTTTTAACCCCGTTTCCTGCAATAGAAGCATTGAAAATATCACCTGTTATACCGGGACCTGCCATACTGTAAATTCCACCTGTTGGGAAGCCTCCGCTTAATGTATAAGTTGTTGAACTCAGACACTGGTCTGCAGGTGCAGTGTTAAAGGTTACTGTGGGCAAAGGGAGAACGGTAACCGTTATCTGGTCAGTGGCCGTTAAACTGGACGCATCCGTGACTGTAACACTGAGTGAAGCGGTCGCGCCTGGGTTGAAAGTGATCTCAGGCTGATCGGGAGCCCCATTGCTCCACTGATAAGAATAAGGAGGGGTTCCTTCGCTGACAGTCGCAGAAATTTGTACCGAAGAACCCTGGCAAATGGTATCATCTGGGCCTAGATCAACTATCATATTCGATCCTGAAAGTGTAGCACTACCTGACATCTGGGTGCTTCCGCAGGTATTTGTCCCGACTATATAGTAAATGCCTGGTATGGTAAAAGTACCAAAGTTCAGGCTGTTGCCATCACCCGGTATTTGACTGCCCACATTTAGCAATTCCCTTTTCAACTGGTAACTCACTCCTGTTTCTGAACCATTAAGTCCGATAGTTACCGAAGTCTGGTTTACACTTGAAGTAACGTTGTAAGCAGAAGGTCTGCTACAGTTCTCGCTATTGTAAATGGCCAATATCTGGCTGGTTGATAAGGCAGTATTGTAAATCCGGATGTTATCCAGAATACCGGTGAAGTAACTGTCCCTTAAAAAATTACTACCGCTGTAATAACCCTGAGCACCTATCCTTAGAGAATCAAGACTGGTACAGGCTTCATCAGTTGAATTGCCCGAATTACTGAGTACTCCGTCAAGATATACTTTATACTGCTGGGTAGTATTGTCTCTTGTATATGCAAAATGGTACCATTGCAAATTCTGCAGGACAGAAGAAAAAACCAAATGGTCTTCTTCAGTCCCGCATGTTTCAAAGCCTCCTGAGATTTTGATCTCCGGATTTACCTGTGTACTGAAATTATAATGGTTATTCTGATTATTGTCTTTGGATGATATAACCACATATCCCGGAGGTGCAGACGGGATCTTCACCCATCCGCAGATTGACCAGGAAGTAGTTTGTAATTGAGCTGAAGGCCTGGCTGTGATGTAAGATGAACCATTGAAAGAGTATGCATTGTTCGGTTTCCCAATGTGGTCAAACGTAAGGGTTGCACCCATGTTTTTCCCATGATTCAGGTACCCGGATTCATCATTGGCATTGCCGTTGAAAGGGTAATAGGCCACCAGCGAAGCTGTCAGGTTGCCGGTATAGAAATCCCAGACAGGGCAGTTGGCAGTTTCACCTGCAGGATTCACGGGAACCACTTTCCAGTAATAATGGGTGTTGCTTTGCAATACTCCCGGATAAAAAGAAGCGGTGATGCTGTCCTGAACCAAAGTTGTAGGTGGATTGGTAGTCCCGAAATACACTTTATATCCAGTCACATATCCACCCCCGGATGACCAATACAATCCTGTTTGCTGGGTCGTTGACCCGATGGCCGGAAAAGGATTGATAGCAGGTAAAGGTGGTGCAATAGTGAAGCGGATATCAGGAAGGTAGGCATGGGATGAACTACTGGTCAGGGTACAGCCTGTTCCGCTGCTTGCGGTGGCTACCCTCACTCTGAAAGATTTGGACCGGGCAAAAACATTGGTTGATGTTCCTCCTGAAAGATGGTCAAAACATACCTCTGCAACGAGGCTTGAAGATCCATCCCAAAGAAATGGCGTCTGAAGCATGATATCTTGCCATCCTGATGCGGGAATGTTGTAGTTTCCTGAAAATACAGGGGTAAGTCCTGACTGAAAACCATTAAGTTGAATTCCGGAATAATTTCTTAATGAAACAGTTACATCTGAGATATTAATTCCAGAGAAGCCTGAAATGTTGAAACCAATTCGTTGTATATAGGCTCCTGAGGGATAGCCAGCGGTGAGAATTTCAGCACCTGTATACAGCATCTGGGTTTTACCGTCCGAATAAATTGTAGGGAAAGGGTACTGAGTAGTATTTGTTCCACCTCCGATCGTATATACCTGTGCTGAAATCTCCTGGTAACCCTGAAATAACAGCAGAAGAATCAGAATTCTTTTTTTTGCCATTTGTAACAGTCCTTTATTAACAATGCATCTTTGTTATTATCTTTTGCAATCCTGATAAACTAATAAAACTGAAGGATAATCATCCTACATGACAATAATTTACGCTACTAAAATATTAAAAATTATTCATAAATATCAGGTTTAAATTTGAAAGTTAGTTAACTCATGGAAATTTCTTTCCATAGAAGCATATGTAAGATGCTCAATAATAACCAAATATAGAAAATTCAGTAGATGAAAACCAACCTGAAGGACAACCCCCCCGACTTATTTAATGAACCCCCCGACTTATTTAATGAACCCCGGGACTTATTTTATAAGAGGAGTAAACGATGTGTTAATAAAGCCATGTGATCATGTGGCCATGCCATGTGGAATTATAAGATAAATGGCCTTATATGAAAAAACAGAAATTTAAGAAACTTCATGGGTTCAATCAATAATTTATACCAGCCATCATGAACTTCATGATCGTCACGACCATTATGAGTTCGCCTACTTACCCTTCTTTTGCTCTTCAGTGGCAATCCTCAGCACTGCTTTTGCCTGCATGGCCTGGAGGTAGGTAACGGTTTCGGTCTCGAGCAAACGGAGGTGAACGATATCACTGTTGAGAATGGTTAACATACCAATCAGACTGGGTGAGCAGCCATCGCAACAGCCTTTTTTCATCTCCTTGCCGGAGCAACAGCTTGTATCACAAGGTTTAAAGAAAATATCCAGGATTTCTTTCCCCCTGGAGTTGGTGTTTTCAGTCATGAAGGAGGTATAGGCTGCCAGCTTGATTTTGTATATGGAGTCTGTCTTTTCTTTGGCGAAGACCTCTTTCACCACTGTCCTGTCGGCTTTGTGACAAACAAACTGCATGGAGTCGAAGGGCATTTTCGTCTCTTCGGCTGCGAAAATAAGCGATTCGCCTATTGACCTGATGTAAACGACCATACTATCCGTCCTGGCTTTTACTTCGGTGGCTTTCTGCAGGTATGCCTGGGCGGCAGGATTTGAAGGACTCTTGTCGAAGTTCTCGAGCATGGCGGTGGTTTTGCCATTATAATATTTGATTTCTTTATTCTGCGATTCGATCATCATGTTGAAATCATTCAAAATGACGTTTGGTGTTCTGGTCATACCCAGATACATAATCAATATGGTGGCCATGGCAAGGATGATGGCTTTGTTATGCCCGCAGAGCGATTTGCCGGGATCTTTCTGCATAAATGACTGGATTATTGTCATCAGGACGGCCAGAATCAGGAAGATGGCGGCCATCCAGTCAATAATATTGTTGTTGACCCAGTGCTGGGTCTTGGTTAAAACGGTCGCACCCACGAAAAGCATTGCCAAACAAGCGATGATGTTGGTGAACTTTTTCAGTCCACTGTCTGCCAGCTTGTTACGGGTTATCATCAACAAGGGTGCATAGCCCAGGGAGAATAAAATGCATCCGGCGATGATGGCCCAGCGGGCGCCCGGAAGATGGGAGAACTTAAAAATTGCAAATAAGACAGTGGAAATTACTGCCAGATAGCCTAAGACTAAGGTAACCTTTTTCATGGGTTTTGGATTTTAATGGTTGCTTTGTTTTCTGCGACAAAGCTAGTGAATTTGATTACAATCTGTTTGTGGTATTATGATTTTATTGTTGATGATATTTCAGCGGCTTTTTTAAAGTAGGCAGTCGGCAGTTGTAATTTGTAGGGACATGCTACAGCATGTCCAAATTGATTACGTTCCCAGGCAGTCGGCCGTCGGAAATTTGTAGAGACACGATACATCGTGTCTAATTATATACGTTGTCAAGTAGTCAGCAGTCAGCGGTTTTCATTTCCAAATTTCCAAATTTTCAAATCATCAAATCATCCTCCGTTTATTTTAAGGATAAAGGTACTGGTGGCGGGCAATTCAATGATATCTTCCCCTACCTTAAGATAACAGATCTTTTTAATACGGTCCACTTCCTGAATATGGTTGATGTATACAATGGTAGACCTGTTTACACGGATGAAGAGGCTTGGCAGGAGCATTTCTTCTATTAAACCCAGGTTGGTACTCACTGTTTTGGTAGAACCATCAGAACACAGTATGTCGGTATAGGCTCCGTCGGCTTTCAGATAGACGATTTCTTCGGCTCTCAGGTAGAAAAATCCTGTTTTGGTGTTAAACCGGTATCTTTTCTGGTTAAGATGCTCAAGCAGGGTAGCCACCATTTCAGGGAAGTGGGTGTTTTTGCGTTGGGTTTTGTATCGTTTTATGGCATCTGTAAGCGCTTCCGGGTCGATGGGCTTGAGCAGGTAATCGAAAGCCGCGTGACGGATGGCTTCGATGGCAAACTCGTTATGGGCCGTAACAAAAATGATTTCGGGAGAAAGATTGTATTTCTGCAGGTTTTTAACCAGTTCAAAACCGTTTTTCCCCGGCATATCAATGTCGAGGAAGATGATCTCGGGATGATAATTCAGGCATTCTTCCAGGGCGGAATCCACATCTGAAGCAGTAGCCATTATCTCCACCTCCCCTGTAATACTTAATAAGCGGGAAAGGATATCAAGGGCATCCGCTTCGTCATCAACAAGAACAGCCCTTATGGGTTGAGGAGTCATTTGGGGTTGTATTGGGAGGCTAAGATAGGGAAAAAGTGACAGAAATGTTATGAAAGTAATAGAGGTTATGGTGGTTATGCGAGGGAGGGAATGGTCTTTGGGAAAGTGATAGTCAGTTCTATCCGGGTTCCAACAGCGGTATCATCTTCATTTTTCAGGTCAAGGATCTGTTGTCTGATGCGGATTCCGGTGAGCTTGCCAAAGAGTGTATAGATCTGTTCCATGGTGGCCAGACCAGTACCGGTATGTGTTTCATCCCTGTTATTGGCTGCTTCCTGCCTTCCCTGCCCGTTATCGGAGATCAGGATCACCAGTTGACCCGACTTCATTGAAAGATCGATGGAAATATGTCCTTCGGAAGACTTTTTGTTCAACCCGTGTTTGATGGCATTTTCGGCATACTGTTGAAGCAGCATCTTAGGGACTACCAGGTTGGTATCGACTTCTTCTGAAATGTTGATCTCAAAATGAAAACTGTTTAGATATCTCTTCTGCTGAACCTCCAGGTAGTTTTTCAAAAAGAAGATTTCCTCCTGCAGGGTAGTTGAAAACGAGGAGGAATGATCGAGTGAATACCTGATCAGGTTTGAAAAGCGGACAAAAAGCGAATAGGCTGTATCTTTATCTTCCTTGTATATGAGTGAGCTTACCGCATTTAAGGCATTAAAGGTGAAATGTGGATCCAGGTGGCGGCTAAGCAAGGCAAGCTGTAACTCAGCCAGTTCTGCTTCTGTAGCCTTTTTTCTGCTTTGCTGTAAAGTATATTGCCACCTGATCAGGAAAATAAAACCCAGGGCAAGAAAATAAGTAATAATCCAGACCAGATATATGGTGTAGTAAAACGGATTGGAACGGTAAGTGAACCAGTATTCTCTTTCTCCTTGCTGAACAAACATAGAACCATTCGAATTAGCAGTTGTTTGAAAGGAGAATTTCGCTAAGTGGCTCCGGTCAAACGGAAGATGGAAGGAAACAATTTCTGAATAATCTGCCCTGGTAATCGAATATGTTTGAAAATCAGAATGTTTAAGAATGTGTTCAGGTTTACCATCCTGATCAAGATCTATTACAGCAGCTTCGTTGACTGATTCCCTGGAAACTTGAATTATCCTCTTGGTTATCAGATTATTGTCTATTTTATTTAGGTATCCTTCACTATCGAACATATAACTTTCCCGTGCTGAATGATAATCGTCTGACTGGATCAGCCGGAAGTTATTTCTTACTGATTTTTTCGGCAGGTCTTTTTCTTTGATCATGTTCCCGTTCAGATCGGCCAGACAAAGTGTAGCCTTGAGTGAATGATCATTAGCCAGCTCATACAGAGCCAGAATGTACAATGAGTCGTTTATCAGCAGGGGTTTGGTCTGAACATCCGATTTATGCCCGGAAAAGGGTAAAGGGGTGAAAAGAAATCCCAGGTTTTTATCAAGAGCAAAAAGCCAGGAGTGATTGTCATGGCAAAGTACAGTTGTTGTATCCGGGTAATTGTTCGTTGAAAATGAACTGGCCAGGATGATGGGTGGTGAATTTTTATCTTTACGGAACGGAAAGTAAGAGGAGCATATTCCCAGTTCAGGTCCTTTCAGGATAGTGTCACGGTGAAGATCAATTACAAAAAGTTGCCGTGGTTTCAAAGAATATCCGGCATTTACGGAGAGAAAAAGATCATCAAACCCGTCATTCTGAAGATCAAAAAATACCGGACAGGCAAACTGTACATCCATTTTTCCATCTATCAGTTTAACCCTTGTAATAAACCTGACATCTTTAGCATATCCTTTTCCATTGAATTCCAGTGAGTTACAAAACACTGAATCCTGCTTGACCGATATGAAATATACCTCAGGGAAATTGTTATGATTAAAATCCCCTGTAAAAAAATCATCCTTAAGGTATACACCACTATAATCAACCCAGGTAGACAGGCCTTCATTATTTCCCTGGATCTTCAGCGCTGCGTTGCCAATATTGTTATGAAAGAGGTTCACCTTTTCGCAAGAATTGTCATCGTTCACATCAGCATAAATGACAATACTATTTGATTTATCAGTAATACCGGTCTTTGTAAGGACTATTTTATACTTGCTCTGCCTTGGAATGAAGAGGATAATGCTTATTGCAACCAGAAAGGCAAAAAAGAAAGGGCTGAGCAGCAGATTAAACAGTCTTTTATAGACTACGATGGTGACCTTTCCTTTCAATGCAGCGGGGATTATTTCATTCAAAAGTAATAAAACCAAGGGGATAACGGGCAGGGATCAGGCTATTCCTTGACAATTTGTTAGTATTTTGGCTTAAAACCCCTTGTTTTTATTGTTCAATAGGTTATTTGTTTGAGACAAAGGTGATTTTTCTTGTCTCCGGGAGGGAATGTTGTATTTTTGGATGTCTTAACGGTTTTAATATGGAAAATCACCGGTTTCTTCTGACGAGTATGTTGCTTTTGGCATTTATTGGTTTTTCATCCTGTAAGAAGGAAAAGGCAGATGAAAATAAAAGAGTCCTGGAGATAGGGGTTTTATTGCCATTAACCGGGAGCGGGGCCTCCCCGGGAGTAAGCACAGAAGTTGCCCTTCAGTTTGCACGGGAGGATATCAGTGAATACCTGGCAAGGATTGGATCAGATATCGAACTGAAACTAACCATCGAGGATACGCAGACGGATACACTGGTAGCCCTGGAAAAGATAGGCGAACTGAAGAATAAGGGGATACAGCTTGTGATAGGGCCATACAGCAGCGCGGAAGTAAAAATGATCAAGCCGTATGCCAACGAAAATGACATGCTGGTGGTTAGTCCTTCGAGTGTGGCCGTATCTCTTGCTATTCCCAATGATAATATCCTTCGGCTCGTACCCAGCGACCTTTCACAGGGTGAGGCGATGGATGCCTGGTTGAACAGCGATACTATTGAAATATTGGTTCCTGTTGTACGTGATGATATATGGGGGAAGGAGCTATGTAAAGCAACCCGGGACAAATTTACAGCACATTCGGGAATCATGATGGACCCGGTATATTATCCGGTGAATGATCAGCAATTTGCAGATGAACTGGCTGTCGTAAAAAATGAAATACAACAGGCTCAGGGGACTTATCCCGGAAAAAAGATCGGTATCTATCTGATTTCTTTCGGGGAAGGGACAGGGATACTTTCTGAAGCAGCCCAGGATCCTGAGTTATCAGGTTACAAATGGTATGGAAGTTCAGCCTATGCCCAAAACGGTACGATACTGACTGATATACAGGCTTCTGCTTTCGCCTCCCTTTGCGGACTTCCCTGCCCGGTTTTCGGGTTGGATGGGAATGCAGCAGATAAATGGCAGCCTTTACTGGAGAAATTACAAACCTCTCTGGGCAGAAAGCCTGAAGTATATGCCCTGGTAGCCTATGATGCTTTATGGTTGTCGGTTTTATCTTATTTGAATACAGGTCTTTATGTCAGCACTTCTGAGTTGAGATCTGCCTTTATCGAAATGGCAGATAATTACTTTGGAGTTACCGGCCGTACTACACTAAACGAATCGGGTGACCGTGCCTTTGCCACCTACGATTTCTGGGGTGTCCGGTTCTTCCTGAATGAATTCACCTGGATCAAACTGGGGACATACAATAACCTCACAGGGAAGTTGGAAAAGCTTTGAGAGTCAGCAGTCAGCAGTCAGCAGTCGGCAGTCGGCAGTCAGTAGTAAACACATCAAACATCAAATATCAAACATCAGACACCTGACATCAGACATCTGACATCTCACATCTGACATCTCACATCTCACATCTCACATCCAACATCTGACATCTCACATCTCACATCTCACATCTCACATCTCACATCTCACATCTCACATCTCACATCTCACATCTCAAATCTCACATCTCACATCTCACATCTTACATCAGTCTGCCGTGCAATTGGAATTTCATTCTTTTGCTTTGGCCCTGACGGGGATGGTAACGATGACATTCATTTTCAGTTTGACACCATTTTGAATAGAGGGTGCATACTTTAGTGGTTTGAACAGGCCAACAACCTGTTCGTCAATGCCATAGCCAACACCGCTAAGCAGGGTAATGTCTAATAACGTGCTATCGGTAAGAACATCAAAGCTAACCATCACCTCACCGGTAATTTTCATTTCAATAGCTTCCCGGGTATAGGTGATATTATCCCTGAAATATTTGTAAAGCGCGGGCATTCCGGCAGGGTAGTAGGCCTCTTGTTCCAGAACGACAGGCATGTTCTGTTTGTCGTTATATGGTTTTGTAACTTGGGAGAACACCGGAAGGATGGTTATAAGAATGATAAAAGTGATGCAGATTATTCTTTTCATTGCAGAAGTGATTTGATGATTTGGAAATTTGGAAACTTTGAAATTTGGAAATGGAATGCATGAAAGTACGATTTTTTGGGGTGTGAAATCAAGAATATAAGGTTAATTTAATAATCATACTTGTTTTTCCACAAGGATCTGAGGCGTTTGCGGAGATCTTCCTCTCTTTGATTCTGTTGGGGGTTGTATAATTTTTTTCCTTTTATTTTATCGGGAAGAAATTCCATATCTGCGAAATTATCTTTGAAATCGTGGGCATATTTATAGTCCTTACCATAATTAATATTCTTCATCAGTTGGGTAGGGGCATTTCGGATGGGAAGGGGAACAGGCAGGTCACCAGTTTCTCTCAGAATCTTTTGGGCGGTCCTGATAGCCAGGTAGGAGGCATTGCTTTTGGGTGAGCAGGCCAGGTAAATCGCTGTTTGTGAAAGAATTAGGTCACATTCCGGATAACCGATCACGTTCACCGCCTGGAAACAGTTGGTCGCCAGCAACAACGCATTGGGGTTTGCATTCCCGATGTCTTCGGATGCTAGGATTAGCATTCTTCTTGCGATGAATTTCGGGTCCTCTCCTGCTTCCACCATCCGGGCAAGCCAATAAACCGCAGCATTCGGATCACTTCCTCTCATCGATTTTATAAAAGCAGATATCACATCATAATGCATCTCTCCCCCTTTGTCATATAAGGCGAGGTTTTGTTGCACTACATTCATTACCAGTTTGTTATCTATAATAAGGTCTTTTCCTTGTGGATTATCAATGGTGGTTACCAGTTCAAGCGCATTCAGCAGTTTTCTTGCATCACCTCCTGAGATACGGAGAAGGGCTTCCGTTTCTACAACATTAATAGTACACTGATTCTGCTCCTGCAATTTATTAACGGCTTTTTTCATCAGTTCCAGCAGATCTTCTTCATCCAGGGGTTTCAGGATATACACCTGACAACGGCTCAGTAAAGGTGAGATGACCTCGAAGGATGGGTTTTCAGTAGTGGCTCCGATAAGGGTGATCACCCCTTTTTCCACGGCTCCGAGCAACGAATCCTGCTGGGATTTGCTGAACCGATGGATTTCGTCAATAAACAGGATGGCACTTCCCTGGGCAGTTTTCGACTGTTCTATCACCTCCCTGATATCTTTCACGCCTGAATTGATAGCGCTTAGGGTGAAGAACGGCCGTTCGGTATATTTAGAGATGATATAGGCAAGTGTCGTTTTTCCGACTCCCGGCGGGCCCCAGAAGATCAATGAAGGAATATTCCCCGATTCAATAGCTATTCTTAATATGGATCCGGGCCCGGTAAGATGCTTTTGTCCGAGATAATCTTCGAGGACGGCGGGTCTGAGCAATTCAGCTAATGGTGTCATAAAAAGGGAATTATTATTATAATAAAAAAGTCAACAAATACAGGCCGTTAAGTTGAAAAAATAAAGGTTATGCTGTGTGGATAACGTAAAATGTATATATTTACACATTCATGCGTCTAAATTCTTAAAAAAAGTTAAAAAATTCAAGTCCCGTCTATATTTGCTATATTTTTGTCTCCAGATTTAAAACTAATCAACATTATGAAAAAATTCGCCACTGTTTTGTTCGTTGCCGGAATGTTCGCATTCTTCGCTTGTGGTCCCAGCGCTGAAGAAAAAGCTGCTGCTGAGAAAGCTAAACAAGATTCTATTGCTGCTGTTGAAAAAGCCAAACAAGATTCAATCGCTATGGTTATGGAAAAAATTAAACAAGATTCCATTGCTAAGGCTGATTCTATTGCAAAGGCTGAAGAAGCTGCAAAAGCTGCAAAACCTGCAAAACCAGCTAAAAAAGCAAAAAAGTAATCAGAAAAACCTTGTGAGGTTAATTTGGTGGACTAATGAAAAAGGAGTGGAAACACTCCTTTTTTATTTTTATCCTGGTCATAGTTGCTTTGTTCATAATGATCATTATTAAAAATCAGGTTAATATTTTATTGTCCGTTTATTCTTTCTCTTTCAACAGGTTTTGCAAAGCAAATAATTCATCTCTCAGCCGGGCAGCTTCCAGAAAATCCATATCTTTCACTGCCTGTTCCATCTGACGCTGGGTCCTGGAAACATTCTTCTTCAGGTCATTGATACTCATATACTGAACAACAGGGTCGGCTGCCATGGAGGCTATCTCAGGCTGAATGTAAGGCCGGGGACCACTGCCTTTTGTATCCATAACAGTAGTTTGCCCCAGAATGGATTCGGTTGATTTAAAGATCTGAGTGGGTGTTATGTTGTTTTTTTGGTTATAATCCTGTTGCTTTTTACGTTTTCTCAATGTCTCATCCATGGTTTTCTGCATGGATTCGGTTATTTTATCGGCGTACATGATCACTTTACTATTAATATTCCTGGCAGCCCTGCCTGCTGTTTGCGTGAGCGACCTTTCCGAACGAAGGAACCCTTCTTTGTCGGCATCCAGGATAGCCACCAGGGAAACTTCCGGCAGATCAAGCCCTTCCCTTAACAGGTTCACCCCGATCAGCACATCAATAACACCCAACCTGAGGTCCCTCATGATCTCTACTCTTTCAAGGGTTTCCACATCGGAATGAATATAACGGCAGCGGATATCAAGCCTTGACAAATACTTGGTCAGTTCTTCTGCCATTTTTTTTGTCAGGGTAGTCACCAGTACCCTCTCATTCCTATGAATTACCTGTTGGATCTCATCCAGTAGGTCATCGATCTGGTTCATGCTGGGTCTGATCTCGATCTGAGGGTCAAGCAGGCCTGTAGGCCGGATCAATTGTTCAACCACCACCCCTTCAGATTTCTGGAGTTCGTAATCAGCAGGAGTTGCACTCACATAGATCACCTGGTTCATCATTGCTTCAAACTCAGGAAATTTCAACGGTCTGTTATCCATTGCCGACGGAAGTCTGAAACCATATTCAACCAGGTTCAGTTTCCGGGACCGGTCTCCTCCATACATGGCTCTTACCTGTGGCACGGTGACGTGGCTCTCATCAATCACCATAAGGAAGTCATCGGGAAAATAATCGATCAGGCAAAAGGGCCTCGACCCGGGTTCCCTGCGATCAAAATAACGGGAATAGTTTTCGATACCGGAACAATATCCCAACTCCCTCATCATCTCCATATCATAGGTTACCCGATCTTCCAACCGCTTGGCCTCCAAGTGTTTACCGGAATCTTTCAGATATGCCAGTTGCTTCAGCAGGTCATCCTGAATATCCATGATGGCAGTTTTCATACTATCCTGGGAAGTGACAAAGATATTGGCAGGGTAAATAGTGAGGTTTTCCAGTTCATCTGTTTTCATCCCGTTCATCGGGTCAAAAACCTCGATACTTTCTACCCGGTCATCATAAAAAATGATACGGTAAGCAATATCCAGGTAAGCAGGGAATAGATCGACAGTATCCCCCTTAACCCTGAATTTCCCCCTGGAAAGGTCGATGTCTGTCCT
>JAPLDE010000174.1:12948-13300 GCA_026391855.1 Bacteroidota bacterium
CTGGTTGAGAAACATTCTCATCCCGGTCCTTTCCTCTTTGTCCAGACGGATCACATTTTTATAGAAATCTTCAGGGTTACCAATACCATAAATACAGGAAACAGAAGAAACTACAATGATGTCTCTTCTCCCTGAAAGCAGGGTCGAGGAGGCACTAAGCCGGAGCTTTTCTATTTCCTCATTAATGGAGAGGTCTTTTTCAATATACGTATTAGTTACCGGGATATAGGCTTCAGGCTGGTAATAGTCATAATAGGATACGAAAAATTCGACGGAATTATTGGGGAAGAACTGTTTGAATTCTCCGTAAAGCTGGGCAGCCAGTGTCTTATTGTGACTCAATATGAGTGTA
>JAPLDE010000174.1:13342-33094 GCA_026391855.1 Bacteroidota bacterium
CATTGATAACATTGGCGATAGTAAAGGTTTTCCCTGAACCAGTAACCCCCAGCAATGTCTGATGCTGGTCGCCCCGCTGTAATCCTTCCACCAACTGTTTAATGGCTTCAGGCTGGTCACCGGTCGGGTAGAATTCGGAGGTAAGCTGGAAATCCACAAAAATAAAAATAAATTATTAAATATCAGATTATGAGTTACTTGTAATTGATGACAAGAGTAGCAGAAATAGGATAGTGGTCGGAATAATTTTTCCTGTAATTATTGTACTTAACCGCTTTAAAGCAGGGGTCGAATAAAATATAGTCGATCCTGAAGGAGGGAAAAATTCCGGCGTATGTACTACCCAGACCAAGTCCGCATTGACGGAAGGCATCGCTAAGATCCCCGGAGATCTGATGATAGGTAAAGGATAAGGGTGTATCGTTAAAATCACCGCAAACAATCACAGGATGGGGGGAAGTCTTAATATAATCCCTGAGTTGTGAGGCTTGTTGTGCCCTTTTCTGGAAGGCATGCAGGAGCTTATGAAGAATGCTCACAGAGCCTTCCTTAACATCCTTATGTTCTGAAGGATTTTTTGTAAGTTCGGAATAGAATGAATAGTCCTTTTGGCTGAACCTGATGGATTCCAGGTGATTATTAAATACCCTGATAGTATCATTATTCCATTGAATATCAGTAAAAACCGAAAAAAACGTATGACCGTCAGGTGAAATGAAGCGGTTCGATGTAATAATGGGGTATTTGCTGAAAAACGCGAATCCGAATTGATTACCCTTAAGCGAAGAATTCACATAATCCACATGAAAATAGGGCGTATTGAGAAGTTTTTTAAGGGAGTCAACCACCGGAAAAAGTTGATCATTATTATAGAATTCCTGGAAACAGAAAATGTCGGCATCAGAATTCCTGAGAAAGGAGAAGATCTTGTTTCTTGTTTCTTCTTTACCATTTTTTTCAAAGACATCAAAAAGGTGGAGATTATAGGATAAAATGCTGATTTTTTGTTGTTTGCCATCAACAGCTATCTTTTTGAAGTTGAATTGGACCTGGTTCAGGAAAGGATTGATCCCAATTAAAATGACTATGGCTGACAGGAAGAACATCCAACGACCCCTGACCATCCAGAAAAGGATAAACAACATATTGATAATGAGCAGGATGCCATATGAAAGTCCGATAAAAGCCAGCAAAACAAAATTCCTTGGATCAATGTAAGGGGCTAAATATGAAAATAGCAGAAGTAAAGCAAAAATAACATTGACAACAAGGATCACTTTTGTTATCAGGGAGTACCTTTTTTGTGCTTTCTTTTTTGACATTGGTTACCTTAAAAATGAGAATGTTTACTTTTTTCTGGCATTGAAAAGGGTATCTTTTTCATCAGTGGTCAGGCCTTCATATCCTGTTTTTGCTATTTTGTCAAGAATCGCATCGATCTTTGCCTGTTTTTCATTTCGTTGTTTATTAAAGTCTTCATCTGAAACCGGCCTTTTGCTGACATATTTTTTTCTGAACGGGTGTTTTCTTGAAGAAGACCTGACAAAAAGTCTGCTTAAAGGGTTGGTTTTCAATCCTTTCCCAAGGAAAAACCTGACATATAGAAATCCCCAGGCTGCTCCACCCAAGTGGGAGATATGGCCTCCGGGATTATCTTTTGAGATACTGATTAGGTCGAGTAAAACAAAAATCAGGGCAATGTATTTTAATTTTACCTTGCCAATGAAAAAGAGAGAAACCTCAAAATCAGGGGCATAGGTAGCCGCTGCTATGAGTACGGCCAGCACTGCAGCCGACGCCCCAATGGCAAAGGCCATTTGACTGACGTCCTCAAATACCGGGAAAATATTATAAGAGATAATGAAAAAGACCGCCCCCGACAAACCACCCAGGAGGTAAGTCGATACAAGTTTTTTATCATTGAGAAGATAACTGAACAGCTGTCCTCCAAAATAAAGGGTTATCATATTAAATAAAATATGCATAAAGTCTTCATGGGTGAACATGTAGGTAAAAATACCCCATGGACGGAATAAAAGGCGGGAAGGGTCAGCTGGTACAGAAAGCCAGTATGCCGGCAGGGAAATGAAAGAATATTGTTCCCCCGGAGAAAATTTCATCAGCCAGAACAAGAGGTTCACCACTTGAATGAAAAGGAAGACAACAATATTGATCAGGATCAGGTTGCTTAATGCAGATTGATTCCTGAAGAACGTAATTATCTTATCCAGCGGGTTTTGTGATGGTTCCATTTAAAAGGAGTGTGTTCGTTTGTGCCATAACCTGATAAGTAAGAAGCCAAAAATCATGCCGCCCAGATGGGCAAAATGAGCAACATTGCTCTCAGTACCGGTGACTCCCATATACAATTCGAGGGCACCATATATTATTACAAACCATTTCGCTTTAATGGGGATCATGAAGTAAATATAGATCAATGAGTTGGGAAATAACATGCCGAATGCAAGCAATACTCCGAAAACAGCGCCGGATGCGCCAATCACCACGGGAGCATTCAGAAACTCCCTTTTGTAAAGCAGCACAAAATCAGTGGCCGAACGGAGAGCCCCATCGGGGTCGGTGGTCAGCAAATGGTTGTACTGAGGGACCAGCTCCGCATATTTAAATTGCAGTTCAGCAGAGAGGTTGCTGGTGAAGTACCCTGAATTAATAAACTCGTTGAAAGAAGCCAGGCTGGGATTGTCAAGATAATGATCGATATGGACAACAATAGGTTGAATATCAACAAAATACATAACGGCATAATGGGTAATGGCGGCTCCGATTCCCGTTACCAGGTAATAGGTCAGAAAACGTTTCCCCCCCCAGGTGTTTTCGATTGCACTTCCAAACATCCATACGGCAAACATGTTGAAGAAAATATGCCATATGTCAAAGTGCATAAACATATATGTAATAAGCTGGTATGGCTGGAATTTGGAAGACCCGAAGTAATGAAGGCCCAATTTATCATTCAGGTCAATATTGAAACTCTTCCCGACAGCAAATGTGGCCAGAAAAAAGATGAGATTGATAATAAGGATGTTCTTGACCACCGGGGGTAACAATCTGAATCCTGATGGGCTGTATTGATCGTAGGACATAAAAAGGAGCCGGGTTAAATGAGCAAACTAAGATATGGTCTTTAAAGTGAATTTATTTGAACCGGTTGGCAATTTCTTCCATGGTGACAATGGTGATAATGGATTTGCCATCTGGAGTGGCTTCGGGGAACCTGCAGGCAAAAAGTTCATCAAAGAGATTGTTCATTTCCTCTGTTTGCATGGCTTTCCCTCCTTTAATGCTGAGGTTTTTTGCAGCAGAAGCAGCAATTCTCGTATACCTGTCCCATCTTGCATCCTGCCCGGTATGTTGGTAGTGGTCCAGCATTTCTTCAATGATTTCCTGGAAATTGATGTTTCCTTCATTAAACGGGACAGCGCTCACCATAAAGGTATCCGTCTGATGTCTGGACGGCTCAATAACGAATCCTGCATGGCGTATGTCCTTCAGCAGATCGTTCAGCAGGGATGCTTCGGGGGATGACAATTTTACAGCCACAGGAAACAATTCCTGCTGGGGTGCAATCTCCTGATTTTCATCTTTTTGAAGCAATTTTTCGAAGATGACCCTCTCATGGGCCCTTTGTTGGTCGATGAGCATCATCCCTGAATGGACACTGCAGACTATATATCGGTTTTTAAACTGGTAGAGCTGCTTGTTCCCTTCGGCTGCAGATACTGAAGGTTCCTCCGGGTCAGTGCCGGCAGCAGGAATTTCGCCAGCTTGTTCCCGGTCTTGAGATTGGAACATTTTCTCCCAGTTTTCTTTATTTGAACGCTCCCTTCTGGCGTTGAGGGGGTCATCCATCCTTGTTCTGGATCCAAATGGGTTATAGTCAGGATTAATGCGTATCTGGGGTTGAACTACCGGTTTGTCCGCTGGGCGGGTCGACAGATCAAAGCCGGGCTCGGTATCAAAGTCGATGGAGGGGGTAAGACTAAACCGCCCAAGTCCCTGACGAACAGCTGAATGTAAGATCGAATATATTACCTTCTCATGCTGGAACTTAACTTCTGTCTTAGTTGGGTGGATATTTACATCCAGCTCTGCCGGGTTCACCTCGAAATGAATAAAATAGGCAGGGTAATATTTCTCCGGTATTAATTGCTGATACGCAGAATCGACGGCATAATGAAAGTACGGGTGTTTGATAAACCGGCCGTTGACGAAAAAATATTGTTCACCTCTTGACTTTCTGGCGCGTTCGGGTTTGCCGATAAATCCGCTGATCTGAACCACTTCTGATTTCTGCTGAACAGGAACAAGTTTATCAGCAATCCCGGATCCGAAAAGGTGGATAATCCTTTGCCTGATATTCGAGGTCGGCAGGTTGAAAATTTCTTTATTGTTGCTGACAAGGATGAAATTAATGTCCTGATTGACCAGGGCAACACGAATGAATTCTTCCTGAATCTGGTTGATTTCTACAGGGTCAGATTTCAGAAAATTCCGCCGGGCTGGGACGTTATAGAAAAGATTTTTTACCGAGAAAGAGGTCCCGTTGACGCAGGAGCAATGGTCCTGGCTTTTCACCACTGTGCCTTCTACCTGTATTTCTGTTCCCAGTTCATCCTCTTTTCGTTTTGTTTTGAGTTCCAGGTGAGAGATGGCTGCAATGCTGGCCAGAGCTTCCCCCCTGAATCCCATGGTACGGATCGAAAACAGATCGTCTGCGTTCCGGATCTTGGAAGTCGCATGTCGTTCCAGGCACATCCTTGCATCGGTTTCTGACATGCCGGAACCATCATCCACCACCTGGATCAACGATTTTCCAGCATCTTTAATGANNNTTTAATAGTAACAGCCCCGGCATCCACTGCATTTTCCAGCAGTTCTTTAACAACCGAAGCGGGTCGCTGAATAACTTCACCGGCAGCAATCTGGTTTGCTACATGATCGGGAAGAAGTTTGATAAAGTCCGCCATCACAGAATTCCCCTGAAAAATGAACTATTAGTCAATGCATTTAAAGCGTTTGTACAAAGATATCCTCTTTTTGGGATGAAAAGCAAAACGGAGGCTTTATGACCCCCGTTTGTCAGAATACTCTATAGACACAGAATTACCTCGATTTCTGTAAAACCGGAATGTAGGACTGAACCAGATAGAAACTTCCGAAAAGAACTCCGTTATAAAACAGGTCACCCAGTATGCCATTGTTAAAGAATGGAATAGCTACTGTATAGCATTGTACAAGACCGGCAAAATCCTGGGTGAAATTCGGATTACCCATCCACATCGAAAAATTGGTGATCAGAAAAAATAACAGGGATGATAAAAGGGAACCCCCGATCACGGAAAATACACCGGGTTTGAGTCTCACAAGGAAACCGATACAAACAGTCAGCAACAAGCTGCCGTATACAGCCAGAATATAAGGATGAAAGCCAATGAACAGATCACCCAGGACCATCGCGATAACCGGAATAACAAAGGCAAGCCATCTTTTCGAGATATAAACACCTCCGAATAATGCAACAGCAGCAACGGGTGTAAAATTCGGCCAGTGAGGGATGAGCCTGGCCAGAGCTGTCAGGAAAATAGCGGCAATCACCACATTCAGGCGGGGCGTAAAAACTTTGGATGTCATGTGTTCAGGTTTATTATGTTTAGCAAAAGTAGCAATTTTAGAAACAATGCTTACTCCCTCTTGTTCATTTTTTTAGCCTTATGTTAACATTAATGAAAATTTATGATCTTTAACAAAAATTTACCCATGAAAATGTTGTCTGCTGTTTACACCTTATTAATCGTCTGTTTAATAAGTACTTATGGTTACTCCCAAAACCACAGGCTTGATTTCAGGTCTGCCGACTGGCAGGAGTTGTTAAAGGAAGCCCGGCAGGAAAACAAGATGATCATGGTTTTTGCGATTACCTCCTGGTGCGGAAACAGCAGGCATATGGCGAAAGAGATCTTTACCAATGATACAGTGGCTGATTTTTTCAATACCCATTTTATCAATACTGTGGTTGATATTGAAAAGGGCGAGGGTGTCGGACTCGCAAAAAAGTATTCGATAAAGTCTTACCCTTCTTATATTTTCATCGATAAGGAGGGATTTTGTTTACACAGGGCTTGTGGTACCAGGAATACCATGGAAATGATTCAGGTGGGAAAGGATGCCATGAATCCGGCCAAACAATTCTCTGCCCTGGAAAAAAGGTTCAATTCGGGGGAATCGGGGGCATCGTTTATGTTGGAATATCTCAATGCCTTAGCCGGAAACCATACCCCCCTTGCAGATATTAAAACCAACTACCTGAGAGGATTAAGCGACAATGAACTACTGATCCCTGCCAACTGGAAGATTATCTGCCAGTTTGAAAGAGACATTAATTCCAGGGAACTTACTTATCTCTTCAATAACCAGGAAAAATTTATCAGTATCAGCACCAGGGATTCCGTTGAAAACAAAATTTTCAAGGTGTTTGTCAGTGCTTCAAGGAAATGTCTTGAAGCGGATGACAAAACCGGTTTTGAAACTATCAGAAAGAGGATCGCAGTAATGAACTATTCCCGGAAGAATGAGCTCTTAATGCGCCTGGACGGTCTTTACCAGGAGTATGAAACAAATAACAAGGAAACAAACAAGTAGGTAACCACAGCGTGGATAATATTATTCATTTTTCAGACAACGCACCGGAAACCCGTAAGTATTATTATATTTTGTCCAGGTAAGCGCAGCGGTATCATTGACCAGATACATAAACCAGGCCTGATAGGCTGAATATTCGGTGGAACTCCAGAAACTGGTGTACTGATTCCATCCTGAGAAATTCCCGTAATGAAGCCGATAACCAGAACCTAATGCAGTAAATCCACTTATGTTGCTTGCTCCGGTATTCGGGGGTAACCAACTGGAGAAGCCTGATTCCTTCATCTTACCACCGGCCACAACGTCTCCACCCAGGTAATCATTTAAAACCTGCCATTCCACATCCATAGGGATATGCCAGCCCGATGGACAAATTCCCTGGGTCCCGGAAAGAGTTGAGTAACCCATCATTTCACTCCAGTCATACCATCCTCCGTAAAGGTTGCAATTTAGATCGTCATTATTATAACAATATTTTTCAATAATACCATTATCACTACAGTTAGAATGTGGGTTTGGTCCGGTATAAATACTCTGAACCATTGTCCCGATGTTCAGGTTTTCTTTCATCCAGCACTGGTTACCTATCTGAACAGTATTGTAAGTTTGACCTCCGTATGAAAAAGAAATCTCTGAGGGGCAGGGAAAATTCATGCCAAATGGGATGATATAATCTGTATTTACCAAGGGTGAACTGAAGAAGTATGTGTGAAGAGAGCCGGTATAACCTGAAATTTTTAGTGAATCGCCAGGTTGAAAAGAAAAACCATTGGTTTGCAATGTAGCTTTATTCACAGCAGAATTGGATTCACTTCCCTGGAAAACAAGGCTGCAATTTACAGAAAGACCGGGCCTGCGATTTACGATTTTTATTGATTTGCTCCAACCGTTGCATGAGGCTTTGAGCAGGTATATTCTTTCTTTTCCGGGAAAGAATTGAAAAGTATGGGATCCTGAACCCAAGGCCATTATTGAACAGGAAACTTGTCTCCCACCTTGCCTCCGTCGGGACCGGAATAAGTAATCTAATATAAATATCTGATTTTGAGTCAGTTGAATTATACTGGACTAGATTGTATCCATCAGAGCCCGCTGAAATATCCTGGGTACCTACTGTGCTGAAAGAGAGCACAGTATCTGGCCAGATCAGAAGCGTGTCACATTGTTGACTGTAGTTTTGGACCCAAATGCTGTCAAGGTCAATATGCTGGTTGTTGAGCATGCCGGTAAATGAAAGAGTTGTTACCGATTTCTGGGCAAAAGAAAAGGGAAGCAGGGTAATGCAGAAGAAAAACAGGAGATAATTTCTATTCATGGCAGGAATTTTCTAAAATTAATCAACACCTAATAAAATATAACCATGAAAGATACTAAATTGTTTATGGAGCCCTTTTATTTTCCTCTGCAGACATATTTGGAAACCAGCGTAATTTCCGAAGAGGTTAGATTGGTTTTAGGAGCCATATTTGAGATAAATGCCTTCCACTGAGTAGCCGAATAACTGTCGGGATTATACAGGGTGTGGCATTTACCGCAGTTATCGATATATAACTGACGGCCTTGCTGCAGTTCTGCCAGTGTTGCCGTGGCCGTGGTATCTGCCAGGGTAGGTGTATATAATGAGTTGGTGTTAGTTGAATCTTTTTTACAACTCATCACGCTCAATAATAACACGATGGACATAACCATTGATAAACAAACTTTACGGATCATAATGCTGAATTAGGGTTTGGTTTATTATTTGCTGTTTCGATAACGTTGGAAAAATGACAAAACGTATCTCCAAAGATACCGGCATATGTCTTATCTGTTAAATGCTTTCAGGTCAGGGAGATTAATTTCATTATAATAAACCATAATCCGGATGTAATGTTTAATTTTTTTTTATTAACAGAAACCCGGATTTCATTATATTCGCAGACATATAAATTATTCACATTATTTATTGATAATCAACAGATTGACTTAATCATGTTGTCTGCCTATTTCCCATCACCGGCTCAGGTTGTTCATAATTTTCCTGATGAAAGTTTAAAGAATATCAGAGTAGGGTTACTTTTGCTTTTGGAATTAAACTTCTATGTTACTTGGGAGCGGAGTTGTCTGAAAATCCCTTAAAAGAGTAGGATGTGAAAGCCGAAAAACAGAAGAGTAGGCATATCTTAAAAATCAAAAACTTATGAAAAAAGTAATTATATCAATTGCGCTGTTTGTGGCTTTCTTTTCAATGCAGTCAAAAGCACAGATAACCTTTGGTGTTCAAAAGGATACCAGGTTGATAAGACCATATAAATACAAATCCAATATTAATTACCTTGAGATCCCCGTTAACGGCCTTTATAAGTTCGGGGCAGGACCTGCAATAATATTTATCCAGGCTGGTCCTTACTTAGGTTATGCCTTATCAGCTAAATTAAAAGCCGATGAAAAGATTTTTCAGAATGAAGATGGAACCCTCACCGATAAGTATGATCTGAAGATCGGAACCGACAAAGAAAAGGATGACCTTAAACCCCTGGATTTTGGGATTAATGTCGGTGCAGGTGTCGAATTTAAAGGGATCACTTTTGGGTTACAATACGGACTGGGGTTGGCAAATATTTCTCCCTATACTGAAGATGATACCAAAATCAAGAATAAAGTGATCGGTATTTCTGTGGGATATAAATTCATTAAAAACTAAACTTCCTTATATAGGAATCCTTATCGGAATTGCTGGGCCATCAAAGACATAGTCGGGAAAGTTTGGCTCTGTGTTGCATTGGGTATTGCTGTTGGGGCAGTGGTTCACAGCTATGTTCCTGAAGAATTTATGGCTGCATTGATGGGGAAGAGTGCCTGGTATTCAGTCCCATTATCGGTACTAATTGGTTTCACGATTTTTTTGTTGAGATAGTTCTTACTTTTGTACTGCCGATTGATCCATGAAAACCGGAAAATGCAATCAAGACCTGCTTTAATTTTGGAATCATTATGATACTGAACGAAACATTTGAATTACTAAAAACCAGATTTTCAGGGGAACTGGTCGATTTGAAAATCATGGATGTCAGGATGGGAGTCTTTATGACTGCAATCAGGTTATCTGATAATAGTTACGGAATTTCCAGCACATTACCTGATATTTTGATTCCTTGTGATAAAGATAAACGGGACCTGGGTGATTTTACTCCCAACAAAATCAAAGGCCAGTCAATTATTAGTTTATTTGAGACAACAAAGCAATCCAAAATTATTGATACACTGAGGATTGCAGCGTTGAATGCCATATCTTCCAAACTCCTATTGGCTTCTGATTATCGGATCATTGAAAACGCTGACCCTATTGACCTGATTGACTTAAATTCAAGGAAAACGATTACCTTGGTGGGCGCTTTTCAATCCTACATAAAAAAAATATCAGAAAACGGGAATAAATTGTATGTTTTGGAACTGAATGAGAATGCACTCAGAGAGGAGCATAAACAGTTTTTTGTACCGGCACAGTACTATGAAAAAGTTTTACAATTTGCAGATATTGTTATTATTACTGGATTAACGCTGGTTAACAATACATTAGATGATCTGTTGGCATGTATAATGCCGGAAACACAAATTATTGTAACCGGACCATCAAGCAGTATCATCCCTGATGTTCTCTTCGCGCACAATGTAAAGATAATCGGTGCTACCCGGATAACAAATCCTGATCTGCTGTTCTCTATTGTAGGTGAAGCATCAGCAGGGTTTCATTTATTCCAATACTGTGCACAAAAAATCTGTATTCTGAATGATTGACAAACCTGTACTCAATGAAAAATGGATCAAAGCCTCTATCATCGGAACAATTTGGGCAGCGTCTGAAATTGTTCTTGGTAGCTTTCTGCATAACCTGAAAATTCCATTTAGCGGGAATATCTTAACCGCAATTGGCTTGATTATCTTAATTTCCGTAAGTTATATCTGGAGAGAACGAGGTTTATACTGGAGAGCAGGTTTAATTTGTGCGGTGATGAAAACCATTTCACCTAGTGCAGTAATTTTTGGCCCGATGATCGCCATTTTCACTGAAGCTGCACTGCTGGAACTTTCGGTCCGGTTATTTGGCAAAACTATTTTCGGCTATATAATCGGTGCCATCCTGGCTATGTCATGGAACCTGTTTCAACGGATACTGAACTTCATCATCTTCTATGGCTTTAATATTGTGCAACTTTATTCCAATCTAATTAAATTCGCTAAAAAAAGTCTGAACATTCACACCAACCTCTTGTGGACTCCCATTTTACTGCTTTTGTTAGTATATTGCACAATGGGTTTCTTTTCTGCCATAATCGGAATAAAAATCGGTCGAAAATTACTAATCCAACCATTTGAAAATAAGTTGGTTGTGCAAGATAAGATGCTTATCGGTGAACAAAGTTCTGCCAAACCTGCTTTCAGGCATTCAATAATTTGGCTGTTTACTGATGTAATGATTATCATTGTCTCAATGGTGATGTTGAATGTCAGTTCCGGGTTGGTTTGGAGTCTTTTCATAGCTGTAAGTGTAACAATTTGGTCTTTCCGATACAAAAGAGCACTCCGTCAGCTCTCGAAACCAAGATTTTGGTTGTTTTTTGTCAGTATTACCATGCTTACAGCTTTTCTGTTTTCAAGGTTTCAACCCGGAGTAAATAGTATTGGTCAAGGTCTTATAATTGGAATCCAGATGAATTTCAGGGCAGTGATTATTATTGTCGGATTTTCGGTTTTGGGAACGGAATTATACAATCCGAAGATAAGGGAATTCTTCCTTAAAACATCATTTAAACAATTACCATTGGCACTGGAATTATCATTCGAAAGCCTGCCTTCTATGATCGCTTATATCCCGGATATTAAAAAAGTGGCAAAGAATCCGGTTGGTGTTATTTATCAGGTTGTTTCACAAGCCGAGTACCGTTTGGCTGAGATAAGGAAAAAATTTGCTCAAAAAGTATTTGTCATTTCAGGTGCTGTTGGACAGGGTAAAACGACCATGGTCCGGAATGTTATCGATAACTTACGGAAACAAAAGATTACGGTAGGTGGATTTTTTTCACCCGGAATAATTGAAGGAGATACCACCATCGGATATGATATTGTTGATATTGAGAGGCAGCAAAGGGTTATATTTCTCCGCCAAAACGTTGACCCCGGTTTGAACAAAATTGGTAAGTTTTGCATTTATCCGGATGGCCTCGAAGTAGGAATAAATGCAATAATCCCGGCAAGAAACATCAAAAATGAAATAGTTGTCATTGATGAAGTCGGGAAATTGGAACTCGAAAATGAAGGATGGGCCGACGGTATTGAGAAATTATTGAAGGATCCAAATTATCATCTGATTTTAACGGTTCGTGATACTTTTGCCGAACAAGTAAAGAATAAATGGAATTCTGTGGAATTTATGTTTTTTGACATAACTTCACTTAATGCCTTGGAAATCAGCAATCAAATTTTAAAGCAAATTCAATAAGGGGTTTATCCGGAAGAATATTGGGTGTATATTAGCTAATCCTTCAAACTCAGAATTTCCACCAGCAATAGTCTGATAAACGACCAACCTGCCTAAATTGCCAAAGTTACTGTTTTGATCTTTAAATTTTCTTATTCTCTTTATTTCCAGAGGTATTGTCAGCCTGAAACTAATATTGCGGCCCATATTATATATGCCGTTCCTTCCCGTCCAGTTAACAGGATATTGCTCAAAGTATTTTAACCGGCTCAGGTGTGATTGATAAGCAACATCTGTGATACTATTTCACCCCAAATGCTTATGAAAAAAGTGGCTTGCTTCACCCCGAAATTGGTGGCCTGCCTTGTCCGAAATCTTCAGCCTCGCTAACAGAGAACCAAGGTGCGGACTTGCTGTTGGTTAAATGAATATTACTTAAAAAATATTGGGTGTTGAAACCCGGATATGCAAAGTTCCTTCATCCTATTTACACTTAGACAGAACCATGAAAATCATAGAACCAGACCATATCCTGGAGGCAGAGCATTTCAACATCCATACACTGGATCTTTCTGAATATGTTAAAGAAAGTCAAGACCCTGGTGCCTGATCATGTCGCTGGAAAATTGCTAATGGTATAGTGAAAATGGATCAACTAAATAGAATTACCTTTACACAAAAATAAAGAATGATGCGAAGGCCGATATATCTGGACTATAATGCCACAACACCCCATGATCCGGAAGTGATTGAGGCAATGAAGCCCTATCTGAAGGAATTTTTTGGCAACCCTTCAAGTGCAAATTATTTTGGGACAATAACCAGAAACGCTATAGATAAAGCCCGGTTGCAGATTTCCCTCCTGTTGAACTGTAGTCCTGGAGAGATTGTCTTTACCAGCGGTGGAACAGAAACTAATAATCTTGCAATCAAAGGAATTGCATTAGCCAATAAACACAGGGGAAATCATATTATTACTTCTGCTGTTGAGCATCCTGCTGTGTTAGAAGTTTGTAGGGATTTAGAAAAAAACGGATTTAAAATTACCTGCCTGCCGGTCAATAATATCGGAATTATTGAGATTAATGAGGTTGAAAAAGCCGTTAGAGGCAATACAATCCTGATAACGGTTATGCACGCCAATAACGAAACCGGTGCGATACAACCCATTACCGGGATTTCCGCAATTGCCGGATCCGGGAATATTTTCCTGCATACCGATGCTGCTCAATCCATAGGTAAAATTCCTGTTGATGTCGAAGAGCTGGGTATTGACCTTTTGTCGGTTGCAGGCCATAAATTGTATGCACCTAAAGGAATTGGTGCTTTATACATCAAAAAGGGTACAAGCCTTAATAAAGTCATTCTTGGGGCAGGACAGGAGAAAGGGATACGACCCGGTACTGAAAATATTCTTGGAATAGTTGGTTTGGGAAAGGCCTGTGAAATAGCAAACAGAGATTTTTTGAAAAACCATGAACATCTCATCAATCTTCGCAATATGATGTACAATGGGTTAAAGGAAAATCTTCAGGAAAATCTTCAGTTAAACGGTGATCTTGATCAAATCCTTCCAAATACGTTGAATCTTTCATTCAAAGGAATCACCTCAAATGAAATGATAGCTGCATTAAATGATAAGGTTGTCCTTTCAGCCGGTGCCGCTTGTCATTCCGGGATAACAAAAATTTCTGAGGTGTTGCAGGCAATGAACATCCCGGAAGAATGGGCAAAAGGAGCTGTCAGGATCTCTGTCGGGAGATTTACTACTGAACAGGAGGTGGGAAGGGCCATTGGCCATATTGTTGAAGCCTTTCAGAAATTGCGTAAATAAAGATTCATATTTTTTCAGATATCGAATAAAAAGGATTAACTTTACTAGTTAATTATAATGTTCTGAAAAACAGATAATTGCATACAATTATCTTTATATGCCGTTCAAAATACATCAAAACCTGCATCATGTTACTTCCCAACATCACCAACGGACAAAAATCCTCAAACAGGATTTTTAGTTCAATCCTGTCATTGTGTGTTATACTGATGGTTGTTTTCCCTTTCAGGGCTTCAGCCTCCCATTTTATGGGAGGAGAGATCTGGTGGGAATGCCTGGCTAACGGGAAATACGTGTTTCACATAAGGGCATACCAGATGTGCAGTTTCTATGCTTGGGCAAAACATTCCTAACCCTTCTGACGGAAATACGATCATTCCCTTCTATCTGCCGGAAGAAACGGACCTGCAACTAGTTGTGACGGATATACCGGGCCGGAAGATATTAATGTTTTCTGACAAAAGGATGTCTCCGGGATTTGGCCAATATACCATTACCAATAGTGAACTAAAACCCGGGGTATATGTATACAGATTATCCGGAAACAGCGAAAAAGGAAGCTTCCAGTTGGTGAAGCGGATGATTGTTCAGTAATTCTTGTTTACAGGACAATTTTTCTGAGAAAAATTAAAAACCTTGTCATTCTGTTTCTGTCAGAGACAGGAGTCTGTGCTTATTAGCAAGTGCGGAAAACATGTATGCTGTGTATACGCAGCAAAGAAACGAAACATTTATATAAATATACGTATATTATGTAAATGTGTGTGAATTATGTAATTTTTTATAGAAATTATGTAATGCTTTGCCCTGATGAGTATCCTACTTTTATCATGGGTTAATTCCACTTTATCTATAACCTGCAATTATTATGACTCGGGATAAAACTAAAAAGGAACTCATCGACCAGTTACAAAAATTGCAACAGGAACAAGATACGTTAAAGGTGTTTTATTATAATGATAACAAAAGACATAACCAGGCAGACGTTGCGTTAATTTCTTCTGAAACCCAATATCGCCGCCTTTTTGAAACGGCGAAGGATGGTATACTTATTCTTGATGCAGAGACCGGAATGATAATGGATGTTAATCCATTTTTAATTGAGTTATTGGGTTATTCAAAACCGGATTTCATGGCAAAGGCAATCTGGGAAATTGGCTTCTTTAAGGATGTGGTTGCTAATTATGAAAAATTCATTGAATTACAAAATAGCGAATATGTACGATATGAAGATTTACCGCTTGAAACGGCCTTCGGGGAAAAAATTAATGTTGAGTTTGTAAGCAATGTATATCTGGTAAATAATCGAAAAGTCATTCAATGTAATATCAGGGATATTAAAGAGCGAAAGAGAGCGGAGAAAAAACAGAAGCTTTTTGCAATAATTCTTCAGATATTAAACAGACAAAATGAATGGCAAAATATCATCGGAGATATATTGAGGGAAATTAAATCTTTTTCAGGGATAGAGGCTGTGGCAATACGTTTAAGAGATAAGGAAGAGGATTATCCATATTTTTGTCAAAATGGGTTTGATGAAGAATTTATCGAAAAGGAAAATTTTCTTTGTGCACACAATAATACAGGTTTTATTCCTTGCGATCAATTTGGAATTCCTCTTCTTGAATGTACTTGTGGTGTCGTATTATCAGGTAAAACCGATATAAGTAAACCATATTACACTGAAGGTGGAAGCTTCTGGACGAGTCAGTCCGCTGAGCTGCTGACTTTAATATCAGATGAGGACCTGAGGATAAATCCCAGAAATAATTGCATACATTCAGGCTATAATTCTATAGCTTTAATACCTATTCGTTCGGGTAAAAAAGTAAATGGATTACTGCAATTAAACGATAAATTGCCTGACAGATTTAATCCCGCTTTGATTGGATTTTATGAAGAGATTGCATCAGCCATTGGAATTGCTTATAAAAGAATACGGACGGAAGAAGCATTGAGGGAAAGTGAATATGAATTTCGGTTATTAGCCGAGTCGATGCCACAAATTGTCTGGATTAACGATCCGGATGGAATGAATTTGTATTACAATCAACAATGGGTGGATTATACGGGACTGACACTGGATGAGAGCAATGGTCGTGGTTGGATTAAGCCTTTCCACCCTGATGACCAGCAACGTGCCTTGGATGCATGGCAAAACGCTATAAAGAATGGTGCGACCTATTCACTTGAATGCCGGCTGTGCAGAGCTGATGGAATCTACAGATGGTGGCTGATCAGAGGTGTACCGATACTTGATGAACAGGGCAGTATTCATAAATGGTTTGGCACGTGTACCGATATTGATGATATAAAGTTAAACGAGGAGATATTAATCATTGCAAAAGAGAATGCAGAAGAAAGTGATCGGCTGAAGTCTGCTTTTCTTGCTAATATGAGCCACGAAATACGAACTCCCTTAAATGGTATTTTGGGCTTTTCAGAGTTACTTAAAGAATCTGAGCTTTCCGGTAATGAACAAAAAAAGTACCTGGATATCATCGAAAAAAGTGGAGAACGAATGCTTAATACAATTAATGATCTAATTGATATTTCGAGAATTGAATCAGGATTAATCGGGGTGTATATTTCAGAGATCAATATTAACAAACAAAATGAGCATCTTTTTTCTTTTTTTAAACCAGCGGTCGCGAAAAAGGGTTTAACAATGTCTTTCGAAAATACATTGACTTATAAAGATTCCGTTATTAAAACAGATAAGGAAAAAGTTTATGCCATTCTCTCAAATCTTATTAAAAATGCCATTAGGTTTACAGATAAAGGAACAATAGTATATGGTTATAAAAAATTTGAAAGCTATTTTGAGTTTTTTGTAAAGGATACTGGTATTGGTATTAATAAAGAAAAACAAAAGATCATTTTTAACAGGTTCAGGCAGGTAGAAGAAGGGTTTTCAAGAGGATATGAGGGTTCAGGACTTGGCTTATCAATATCAAAAGCATATGTAGAAATGCTTGGAGGGAAAATTTGGGTAAAAAGCATACCGGGGAAAGGGTCCATTTTCTATTTTACCATTCCTTTTGACACGATTCAGCAGGAGAAAGAGCTTATTCATCATGTTCGGTCAATAGATCAAATCGAAAATCATGTTGTAAACCTGAAGATGTTAATTGTTGATGATGATGAAGCCTCGCAAATTCTTATTTCAATGGGATTACATTCCTTTTATAAAGAAGTATTGATGGCAAGAACTGGAATTGAAGCCATTGAAATATGCCGGAAAAACCCTGATATTGATTTGATTTTAATGGATATCAGAATGCCTGAGATGGACGGATATGAAGCTACCAGGCAGATACGACAATTTAATACAGAGGTGATCATCATTGCGCAAACTGCGTTTGCACTTTCAGGGGACAGAGAAAAGGCAATGGAAGCTGGTTGTGATGATTATATTTCAAAGCCTATTGATAATAAACTACTTAGGTTGATGGTAAACAAGCATTTTAGCAACCAGATTGTCTGAAAACTTTAATGTACTGAAGGCCTGAGTGATGAATTTTGATGGCTGAAAAAAAAGGCCGGATTCACTTCCGGTTATCAATCACTCTTTTTGTTTTTGAGGTTCGGTCTGAAGTGGAAATACTTCCACAAGGCACCAGTTGAACCAGAAATTCCTTTATTTTATTATCCACCCGGTAAATATTCAATGCATTAATTTCCGTTTCCAAAGCCTTTTTTATGGCATCCTCAAGGGCTTTGTTCCCGGCATCGCGGCTGAACCTGGTTTCAATAAAAAGGTTGATCAGGTTCATCCCATTCTGATCTGCATCAATAACCACCTGGTAATTCGACGAGAGTTCAGCAAAGCGGTTGGTTACAGCCCAAATATCAAGTGCCGAAATACTGCTTGCTGGTAGTACAATGCTCTTGGCACTCCGTTGCATCAGCCTGAGTTTGGGTGAGTTGATTCCGCAACCGCAAGGTTCTTTGATCCAAACAGCCTGATCGCCGAGGTTATATTTGATTATCGGAAACAATTTTCTTCCGAAAACAGTTACCAGCACCTCCTGGTCTTTATTCAGGTCTACCCTGCACCAATCCTCAAAAATATGATGTTCGGTGCCCTCGCAACAGCTGCACTGATACCCTATCGGGCCAGTCTCTACAGCAGCATATCCGAATGATTGTAATGATCGGGCCTTGAAAACATCCTTAAGATAACAGGCATCTGCAGTTGAAAGATAGTCTCCGGCATAAAACAGTTTCTCAAACCTGATTTCAGTCTTCGATTCTTCAACGGCATGAGCCAGGGTAAGCAGGTTAGAGGGGAAACCCATGATAGTATTGGGCTTAAACTGAAGCAGATATTTTATCGTCTCTTCCACCGGCAGGATGTTGGTCATAGAAAGGATCCTGCAGCCTGTTTCCTCCAATCCCCCGTTAGTGGCCAGAAAAGCAGTGTAAAATGCCCCCGGTCTCAGGTAATTGGCAACCACATCACTCTGCCGTATTCCTGCCCTCCTGAATCCTTCTCCAAAACACCGTATTGAATCCTGGAATTCCTCGTTACTGTATAACATGTAGGTTGGTTTATTGGTCGTCCCGCCCGAAGCAAATATATAACAATGGTTATCGGCTGAGGTGGCCATCGCCAGGTTTTCATCGATTGAATGCCTGAAGATATGATCCTTCTCCAATACCGGGATGTTATCAAAATCGCTAAGTTTTTGCAACGGCAATTCAATTCCGCGGTAAAGTTCCCGGTAAAACTCCGATTGTTGTGAGATAAGCAGGATATCATTGATCTTGGCCAGGAGATACTTTTCTTTCCGGGCTGTGTCAATATTCTCCAGACCAAACTGATCTTTTGGAAGGCCTTCATAATTAATCAGGTTCACCAGGTTTTGCAGGATATATTTCCCATCATGGGAATCTTCCGGAGAGCCTCCGGTTGTCATTCCTCCCGGCACCACAAAACGCATTACCCCCATCCGGATGAACTGCTCGGTAATCTCCCCGGCTTTTTGTGAAGAAGCCACAGCCAGTGTCGACATATAATACTTCCTTAAGGTCAGGTTCCCTTCCAGAATCTCCTGGTATTGGTCCACCTCATTGATGAATACGGTCCGGTTTAAGGGGGAGTCGATGATATTTGCAGACCGTTGAACAATGATAGTATGCTGTGCATTCTGACCCTGATACACTGAAAGCTCCCCGTTATATTCCCGCCATGTAAGGAGTTCGCGTTCTTTCATGATCTCCGCCTTCGTATCTGTACTCAGGTTTTGCTGGGGGAACGATAACGCTATTTTTTCCAGCTCTTCTTCTAATAGCCGGGCAAATTTTTTACTGCCAGCCACTTTCTCAATAAAAATATTCTGGCAGGAGGTACAGGCCCGTTGCTCCCAGATCACGATATCCCTGGCAAATCCGTGGGCATATTGCCGCAGTTGTTCATCTTCTGTCACACCGGCGATCAGTCCAAAACTGATTTTGGGACCAAAGCTCAGGATTTCTGTTTTGGCCGGAAGATCCGTTTTATATTGTTTTACTGAATCTTCTCCCCCAAAAAGAAGGATCACATCGGAAATTTGTTTTACGATCTGTTCAATCTTGGGATGGTGCCGGTTCCAATAAGTTAATGCCACATAGGGAAAAACGATATTACCATCGTCAGCTTCAGACAGGGCTTGCATGAATAAGGTAGGAAACAGGAAATCGCGGGAGGATGCTTTCAGAATATTGATGTTCTTGGTGATAATACCCTGGATCAGCGATCCAACAGAACCAAGAAAAATATTCCCGGCGGCAATATGTGTAACTACCCCTTTGGGAA